>JAISJJ010000155.1 GCA_031261585.1 Oscillospiraceae bacterium | reverse complement strand
GTCCCTGCCCCCTTTCGGAAAGGGGGTGCCGTCCGCAGACGGCGGGGGTTTGCATCCCTCGTCCAACCCACGTAACTGTTAATTGTTAATTGTTAACTGTTAATTGCCGCGTCAGTTCCGATTCCACCGCCACGCCGTCCGCGCGACCTTTTGTCTCACGCATTACGAAACCTACGAGGGATTTTATCGCTTTTTCCTTGCCCGCGCGGTAGTCCGCGACGGTTTTCGCGTTCTCCGCGATTGCGCGTTCACACAGGCGCGCGATATCGTCCGCGCTGAAACCCGCCGTGTCCTCAGCGGTGATGAACGCCGACGCGGGTTCTCCCGACGCCGCCATCTCGCCGTACACGCGTTTGAGCGTGTTGCGATTGATCGTGCCGCTCTCGCTGAGCCGCCACAACTCGTTCAGACGCTCAGCCGACACGGTCGGCGCGAATGTCTCGCGCTCCGTCTCCGTCGTCACCTCCGCGAACACGGTCGAGACGATGAACGACGCGATGGCCTTCGCCGTGACATCGACGATTGCGCGCTCAAAGTAGTCCGACACCGCGCTGTACTTCGTCAGCAGTCTCGCGTCCGCTTCCGCGACACCGAGCGCGTCGATATAGCGGCGCAGTTTCGCGTCAGGCAGTTCGGGTAGGCTTGCGCGCAACGCGTCAAGCTCTTGCGGCTCTAAGATCACGGGTACTACATCGGGTTCGGGGAAGTAGCGGTAGTCGTCGGCGTTCTCCTTGCTGCGGCTCGTCGCCGTCTCGCCCGAATCCGCGTCGTAGGAGCGCGTCTCCTGCTCGACGGTGCCGCCCGCGTCGAGAATTTCGGACTGACGCTCGTACTCGTACTCGATAGCCGCGGCGATCGCGGAAAACGAGTTGATGTTCTTCGTCTCCGACCGCGTGCCGTACTCCGCCGCGCCGTGTCGCCGCAACGACAGGTTCACGTCGCACCGCAGGGAACCCTCCTGCATGCGGCAGTCGGACACGCCGATGGCGCGCAATGTCGTCTGCAACCGTTCGAGATACTCCACAACCTCGTCGATGGAGCGAAAATCAGGCTCGGTGACGATCTCAATCAGCGGTATCCCGCTGCGGTTGTAGTCGATGCGCACCTCGTTGCCGACGTGCATGAGCTTGCCCGGGTCCTCCTCGATGTGGATGCGCGTGAGTTCGATGCGCCGCCCGTCGGACAGGTCCATGTAGCCGCCGACGCACAGCGGTTTGTCGAACTGCGAGATTTGAAACGCCTTGACCAGATCGGGGTAGACGTAGTGCTTGCGCGCCATAATACTGCGCGGCTGCACGTCGCAATTGAGCGCGAATCCCGCGCGCGCGGCGTACTCGACGACGGCGCGGTTCAGTTGCGGCAACGCCCCGGGCATACCCGTACACACCTCGCAGCATTGCGTGTTAGGCTCGCTGCCGAACTGCGTCGTACACGAGCAGAAAATTTTCGATTTCGTGGACAGTTCAACGTGGGTTTCAAGCCCGATAACCATCTCGTAGCTCATCTTGCACCTCCGAGTGCGGTTTCGAGTGCCAGCGCGGCGTTCAAAATCGTCGCTTCCGCGAATTTCGCGCCGATAATCTGCGCGCCGATGGGCAGATTCTGCGAATCAACACCGACGGGAACGCTCACGGCGGGAACGCCCGCGATGTTCACGGGTACGGTGCAGATATCCGTCTGGTACGTCTCGACGGGGGTCAGTTCCGCGCCGAACGGAAGCGCGGCGACGGGCGCGGTCGGTGTCAGCAGACAGTCAACGCCATCAAACAGCCGCGAAAAATCGTTCGTGATAGCGCGGCGCGCCAACTGCGCCGTGTTGTAAAACGCGTCGTAATACCCCGCCGACAGCACGTATGTGCCGAGCAGTATGCGCCGCTGAACCTCCGCGCCGAACCCCTCGCTGCGCGTGCGGCGGATGAAATCGTCGAGGTCGGTGTACTCCGGCGCGCGGTAGCCGTACCGTATGCCGTCGTACCGCCCGAGATTAGACGACGCCTCGGCGCACGCGAGAATGTAGTACGTCGGCAGAGCGTCGCCGAGACGCGGAAACTCCACGTCGATGAGCGTCGCGCCGTTGCGTTCGAGCGTTTTTGCGGCGTTGTCGAGCGCGGACGCGATATCGTCCGGCAGGTTTTCATAAAATTCGCGCGCTATGCCGATACGCATACCGCGCACGTCGCCCGTGAGCTTGTCCGACACGCTCGGCGCGCCGCGCGAGGTCATGTCGCGCTCATCGCGCGCGGATATCGCGTCGAACACCGTCGCCGCGTCGCGCACGGTCTGCGCAATCGGTCCAACCTGATCGAGACTCGACGCGTAAGCGATCAGCCCGCGCCGCGACACCGCGCCGTACGTCGGTTTCAGCCCGACGACACCGCAGAAACTCGCGGGCTGACGGATACTGCCGCCCGTGTCCGAGCCGATACCGTAGACGGCGAGATCGCCCGCGACAGCCGCCGCGACACCGCCGCTCGATCCGCCCGCCACGCGCGACGTGTCACGCGGGTTGCGCGCGCCGCCGAAGTACGACGTCTCGTTCGTCGAACCCATCGCGAACTCGTCCATATTTCCCTTGCCGACCATGACCGCGCCTTGCGATTTCAGCGTTTTCCAAACAAATGCGTTGTAGAACGGCACGTAGTTTTCGAGCATCTTTGACCCGCACGTCGTCCGCAGTCCCGCCGTCGAGATGTTGTCTTTCAACGCGAACGGCACGCCCGCGAGCGGAGGCAGATCGTCGCCCCGCGCGATTTTTGCGTCGACCTCGGCGGCGGCGGCGACAGCGCACTCCTCGGCGAGCGTGATGTACGCTTTCAACGTGTCGTTTTCGCGCTTTGCGGTGTCGAGATACTGCCGCGTAATCTCGGTCGCGGACGCTTTTTTTGACGCGAGCAGTCCGCGAATCTCGGTTATCGTCATCGCGCACCGCCGATTCTGCGCGCGACGAAGAACCCGCCCCGCGTCTCGCCCGCGTTTGCGATAATATCGGCGTTCGCAACGCTTTTACCCGCGATATCCTCGCGCAGCGGGTACGTGTCGTCGGTCTCGGACAGGTCGGCACCGCCGAGATTCGCGCGGGACACGGCATCCGCGAAGTCGATGATGCCGCCGATGTCGCGCAGCAGCGCGTCGGTGTCCGCGCCGTCGAGCGAGAGTTTCGCGAGCGCGGCAATTTTGTGCAGTTCGGTGAGTGTGATCATAAGAACCCCGAATTCTGTATTTGATATTATATTATCGCACGGCGGCGAGCAATTGTCAACGAAAATCGGGGGAGGGGCTACGGCTACCGCATTTACTTTTCGGCCGCCCCGTCCCCAAAAACGACGCGTTCAAGGAACCCCGAATCCCAGCCCGCGAGTTTGCGCAGCCCTTTAATGCTGATTTTACCGAATTGCTGCCGCTTCAAGTGCTCCAACGCCAGTTTTCGCAGCACATTCCACCCCTCGGCGGCGTTCTTGTTGCGGACGCGCGAGCTGTCCTCGCCAAACGTCACGTCGAGGTGCCAATGCAGCTGATTTTCGATGCCCCAATGCGCGCGAACAGCACGCGTGAAGTCGTCAATATTGGTAAGCGATGTGAGGAAATATCGTGTCTCCGCAACGGTTTTACCCTTGACCATCACCGTGCTTTTGACCGCGCCGATCGCCGCAAGCCCCGCCCACCGCTCACGCCCGTAGAGCCAACCAATTTCGGTTTCGAGAAAATATTCGCGCGTCTCGACCCGACCGTGTCCCTTTTCGACGGTTTGTTTAGTGTTTGCAATGGGTTCGCTCTCGAAATAGAGCCGCACATCGTCGTGCAGACTCGAATGGTTCCCTTTCAGCGCGAGGCAATAATCCGCTTTCTTTGCGATAATTTTCTCCGCAATTTTCGTTTGCGTACCCATCGCGTCGATTGTTATTATTGATTTTTCGACGTTGAGCATATCTAAAAGCTCTGGAATTGCAGTGATTTCATTGCTTTTCTCTTCGCACGTGATCTCGCCGAGGACGATTTGCGCGTCGGTCAAAAACGCGCTGAGCACGTGAAATCCGCGATGCTCGTCACTCGCGCTGCCACGCATGCTTTTGCCGTCAAACGCGACGATTTTGCCTGCAATTTCGTCACTGCTAAGCATCCAACGCATGCTGTTCGCGAGAATAGTCGGGCTGATCGTCTCGAAAATCCGCTCGAATGTGTCGGCGTTCGGTATGCCGTTCGGCAGCGTCAAGTAATTGGAAAACCACAACTTCTTCGCATTGCCGAACGCTCAATGTCGCGGTACGTCTGCGCGTCGCAGATGATCGCGCAAAACGCGATCACCAAAATGTCTGACAATTTATGCAGCAAGTGACCCCACGTTCGACGCACGTCCGGCACAGATTCCGCTGATTTCACCAGCTTTTTCATGTTGTTATTCATGCGTATATTATAGCTTATTTGTGTGGTTTTGTCATC
>JAISJJ010000153.1 GCA_031261585.1 Oscillospiraceae bacterium | reverse complement strand
AACTGTTAACTGTTAATTGTCAAAGTTCTAACAATTGCGACGTATACATATTATAATAATCGCCGCGTTTTGCCATCAGTTCGTCGTGGGTGCCGTATTCCGTTATGCCGCCGTGGTTTATGTACATGATGCGGTCGCAACTGCGGATTGTGGACAGGCGGTGCGCTATTATGAAGCTCGTGCGCCCATGCAGCAGACGGTCGATGCTCTCCTGAACGTACAGCTCGGTTTTTGTGTCGATTGAGCTTGTCGCCTCGTCGAGAATCAGGATTTTCGGCTCTGCCACAATCGTCCGCGCGAACGCGAGGAGCTGTTTTTGACCCTGCGACAGGAACCCGCCGCGCTCCTTGATCTCGGTCTCGTAGCCTTTTTCGGTTTTCGCGGTGAACTCGTCCACATGCACCGCGGCGGCGGCACGTTCCAGTTCCTCCTGCGATGCGGTGAGCTTGCCGTAGCGGATATTGTCCGCGATTGTGCCTGAGAACACGAAGCTGTCCTGCAACATGATGCCCATTTGACTGCGCAGACTGTACAGCGTGACCTCCGAGATGTCGTGTCCGTCGATTTTTATCGAGCCGCTGTTTAGATCGTAGAACCGCGACAGCAGATTGACAATCGTTGTCTTACCCGCGCCTGTGGGTCCGACGAGCGCGACGGACATACCGGGGGAGACGGTGAAACTCAGGTTTTCGAGGACGTTTACGCCGGGTTCGTAGGCGAACGTCACGTTGTCGAACACGACCTCGCCCGCCATCTCGGGCATATCGTACGCGTCCTCCGCGTCCGCTATCAGCACGGGTTCGTCCATCATCTCGAAGATGCGTTCGAGGTACGCAATCGTGTTCATGAAGTCGTTGTATATCGCCGACAGGCGGTTGATCGGTTGCCAGAAACGCCACGAGTAGTTGCCCATCGCCGCGATAACGCCGACCGACACCATCGGCACCGACCACAGCACACCGACGACGTACAGAAACGCGAAGATGATCTGAGAGATAATCTCGACGGCGGGGTTCACGGTGTTCGCGATCAGACCCGCGCGGAAATGCGAGGTGCGCGACGCGTTGGCGAGTTTTTTGAAGATGCGCTCGTTCTCGGCTTCGCGCGTGAAAATCTGCGTGATGCGCATACCGTTGATGCTCTCGGCGGCGTACGCGTTGAGGTTCGAGTTCTTGTTGGACACACGCTGCCACGCGCGACGTTGCGCGGGTTTTATAGAGAACATGATGCCGAACAGAATCGGCAGTCCCGCGAGAATGACGAGCGATAGTTTCACGCTCGTGAGCATCATGAACACGATGATGAAAATCAGGTTCATGATTTCAAGTATGAAGTCGATGATGCCGTTTGACAAGAGATTCGAGACGTTGTTGACGTACTGCACGACGCGCACGAGTATTTTCCCGTGCGGGCGGTTGTCGTAGTACGTGAACGGAAGTTGCTGCATGTGCGTGAACAGGTCGTCGCGTATCTCGTACACGATGTCCTGTCCGACCTCCGTCATCGTGCGGCTGCGGTAGCGCATCAGGAAGATGCTCGCGAGTATGAACACGAGCGCGGCGGACGCGATGAGTATCAACTCGCCGTAGTCCTTTGCGGGAACGGTGACGTCGAGTACGCGGCGCGTCATCATGGGCAGGGTGAGCGAGAGTACGCTCGCGAGGGCGGAGGCGGAGAACGCCTTGATCATCTTGACTCTGTGGCGTTTTATGTAGACGAAACTGCGTTTGAGGTGCGACAGCGAGAACGGGGTTTCCAGCGTCTCGTCAATGTCGAATTTATTACGTTGAGCCATCAGAACTTCACCCCCAACGACGAGAGTAGTTCCTCCGTGGACTCGTCAACGCCTGACTGGATTTTCCACAGGTCGTAGTACCGTCCGCGCAGTTTCAGCAGTTCCTCGTGGGTACCGCGCTCGGCGATAGTGCCGTTTTCGAGCAGCAGAATCTGATCGGCGTTGCGCACGCTCGATATGCGCTGTGCGATGATGAACTTTGTGCATTGAAAATCGAGTTTTTGCAGGTGCTCCTGTATGTATTTCTCCGTCTCCATGTCGACGGCGGAGGTCGTGTCGTCGAGAATGAGAATACTCGGACGTATCGCGATTGCGCGGGCGAGCGCGATGCGCTGTTTTTGTCCGCCAGACAGTCCCACGCCGCGCTCACCGATGATCGTGTCGTACCCGTGGGGCAGACGCTCGATGAAGTCGGCGGCGGACGCGTCGGCGAATGCGCGCACGTCGGTCTCGGGTATATCGGGCGCGCCGTACGCGATGTTCGAGTCCACGGTGTCGGAGAACAGGAACACCTCCTGCGTCGTCATGCCGATACTGTGCCGCAGGGTGTGCAGGTCCCAGTCGCGTATCGGGCGACCGTCAATGCGTATCTCGCCGCTCGTCGCGTCGTAGAACCGCGAGATGAGGTCGGCGATAAGCGTCTTGCCGCTGCCCGTCTCGCCCATGATCGCGATAGTCTCACCGGGGTTTGCGTGAAAACTCACATCGCGCAACACCTCGTTCTGCCCGAACGCGAAGCCCACGGACTTGAACTCGATCTCGCCGTGCAGCTTCTCATCCTGTACGACGGCGTCGGGGCTGTTTTCGACGTCGGGTTTCTCACCGAGCATCGAGATGATCTTTGAGGTGGACGCGAAAAACCGCTGCAAGTCGTTGAACAGTTGCCCGAGCGACTGGAACGGCGCGGTGACAGCCCACGACAGCGACGTGAACGCCATGTACATGCCGGGCGTGAGATCGCCGCGCATCATGAGTATGCCGCCGACGATAATTGCGGTCACGGCGGAACTCTGGCTCATGCCCTCGATGTACGGGAAAAAGCGCAGCCAGAGAATCTGCGCGCTGAGATTCTGCTCGCGGAATTTGCCCGACTTGTCGTTGAATTTCACGATCTCGTGCTTCTCGCGCGCGAACGCCTTGACGACGCGATTGCCCTCGATGTTCTCCTGCGCGTCGGAGTTCAGGCGCGACAGACGTTGGCGCAACTCCTTGTAGACGTTCAAAATGCGCTTGCGGTACACATATGTCACCGCGAAGATGAACGGCGTGAGCGCGATCATCGCGATCGCGAATTTCCAGTTCATCGAGAAATAATAGATCGCCGCGCCGAGAAACAGCAGGATACTCGACACGATCTGACGGAACACGAACACGAGATTGTGGCGCACCATGTCCACGTCCGAGGTCATGATCGTCAGTATGTCGCCCGCCTTGTTGTCATGGTAAAAACGCATGTCCATGCGCTGCAACTGCTTGTAAATCTTCATTCGCAGGTTGAACATCACACCGAGCGACGCGGACTCCACGAGCATTACCGAGCTGTAATTGATGACACTGCGCAGAACCACGATGGCGCACATCGCCACAACCGTCGGTACGAGCAACTCCGTCATGCCTTTGCCGAGTACGTCGTCGACGAGACGCTGCGTAAACATCGGGTTAATCAGCATGAACATAGGTACGAGCATAGACAG
The DNA here is from genome assembly GCA_031261585.1 of Oscillospiraceae bacterium. GTDB lineage: Bacteria > Bacillota > Clostridia > Oscillospirales > Oscillospiraceae > JAIRRO01. Next base: position 7,351 of record JAISJJ010000153.1, on the reverse strand, counting down.
GAAAAAGCAGAGGATATACCGCTTACGGTAACCCTTCAAACTCTCCCATACAAACCGAAACGCTTCCAAACTACCATCACTCCAATTTTAACAAATTACACTTATTATACCACTCGTTTCGGCAAATGCAAGGGCAAATATTGCTCAAAAATTATACTATATTACGCTTATAATGATTGGAATATATAACAACAGCGCGATTCGAGAGAACCGCGCTGTTGTATTCGCAGGGGTACGGACAAATATGTTGATAACGCGAATCGGGAATGGTGTTACCGCGCTTAAATCGGCGCGAGGGTCAGCGTTGCATTTGCGCCGTCGTAATCGAGTGCATAAACCGCGACCGCGTCAAAGACAAATTCGCGCGTCAACATGTTTTTTGCCGTGGGATTCAGCGCGTTGTTTATTGATCGGCTGAGAACCGTCTGATCCGAGACGATGACGCTGACCTTTTCCGTCGTCGCGGGTTTGTCCATGAACTCGTAGCACTCGGCGGTGATGAGATTGACGCCCGAAGCCGCGTAGAAACCGTAAATATTGCGGCTCGGCAATGAAAGGCTCGCCTCGGAGTGGCTGACACCGCCCGTATGAGGACTGTAAATCCACAGAGGTTCCTCGTCGTTGACGTTCAGAACATTGAATTGGTAGTGTGAATGTGTGACGTGGTTCGGCGAAACGTCCGATTTGCCGTTCGGTGTTGCGAAGTAGACCCGCGCTGCGCCGTTGTGGCGCGCGATGAACTCGGCGACGGTGTTTTTGTACGCAGTACGGCGGCGATATCTGCGATAGTACGAGATTGCAACGATTACAGCGAGTACGGCGACAGGTATCGCGAGCAGGAGCAGATTTCGTTTCAGAGGGGTCAGTCCCTGAAACAATGAAAGCAGCGTGATCGGCATAAACTTGCCCTCCGTTTCTGATTTATGACATAAGAATATCATAAAAAACGGTAATTGCAAACTGCATTTTGTGAAAATCGCACGTATTTGTAAAAATTCGGCATATTGCACAAAGCGCGGGACAAGCTGTGCCGCGGCGCGAGGTTGTCACCCGCGCACAAATTTCCTGACCTTTTTCACGTCGGCATTGGGATTCAACGCGAACACACGCTCGGTGATCGCGTCCTCCGCGTCCGACGCGTCGATATTTGCCGCTTGCTCGAACACCTCGGCACCCCAAAACCGCTCAACCGCGCAGAACACGGTGGACGACCAACCGTAGCCCTCTCCGCTGTTTGACACTTTTTGCAGTTGTCCGCACATCGTGATGTACAGGGACATCTGCAACTCCGTCAGCGCGCGGTCGAACAGCGATTTATCCTCTTTTCCGAACCCCGCGAGTTGTTTCAGCGCGTGCAGCGGCTCGGGAAAACCGTCGCGCAACGCGTTGTAGATGCGTTTTGCCGCATAGCTCACGGTGCCGTCGGCGTATGCCTCGTCGAACGTCAGCCCGCGTCGGCGCGCGGCGAGGAAGTACGGGTACCAATCGCGCGTGATGAATCCGCCCTTGCGGAAAAACATCTTGCCGTAGGCTATGTCGTCGCGCTCGTCGAGTACGCGCATGCGCCACTCCCACGGGTCGTGTTCGGGGTCGCCCGTGTGCCAGCGGACTGCGCTGTTTGGCGGCTGATTCTCCCAACCGAACCCGATGAGCGAAAACACGCCCTCGTCGTTGCCGCCGGCGACTGAGAATCCCGCCGCGAGCAGTTCGCGGCAGAAGTCGGAGTAGTTTTGAATCATGTGACACCGCCTTTTTGTTGTGCAAGCCGTTTTCCACAGTATATCATACCGAACCGCGCGCGACAACATAAATCGACAAAGGGACGGACGTATTGCGTTGGAAATATGGTGGCACCACAATTATGGATTCGCGGTATCGTAGGGGCGGGGTTTACCCGCCCGTTGTCCATCTTTCGGGTGCGTCGGGTCGGGCAAGCCCGACCCCTACGAGGGGAGTGCGCTCCCAAAACGGCAAACAGCACGAGGGTCACGACATGCGCCGCAACCCTCGTCCAAACCATCGTAATTGTTAATTGTTAACTGTTAATTGTCAATTGCCTTAATACATCATGTCCTGATTTGATGCCGCCGCGACAGGTGCGGGCGGTTCGGGGATATCCGCGACGAGACTCTCGGTCGTCAGCACCATTGACGCGACGGACGATGCGTTTTCGAGCGCGGAGCGGCAGACCTTCGTCGGGTCGACGATACCCGCCTTGATGAGGTCGGTGTATTCCTCTTTCGACGCGTCGAAACCGAACGCCGCGTTTGTCTGACGTTTGATACGGTCGAGAATCACCGCACCCTCTAATCCTGCGTTCGCCGCGATCTGGATCACGGGAGCCGTCAACGCCTTGGCTATCAGCGCGACACCCGTCTTTTCGTCGCCCGTGAAACGGGGGAGAATCTTTTCTACGGCTTTCGCCGCGACGACGTACGCCGTGCCGCCGCCGGGGACGATGCCCTCCTCGACAGCCGCGCGCGTCGCGTTCAGCGCGTCCTCGATGCGCAGTTTCTTCTCTTTCATCTCGGTCTCGGTAGCCGCGCCGACCTTGATGACCGCGACGCCGCCGCTGAGCTTCGCGAGGCGCTCTTGGAGCTTCTCTTTGTCGTAGTCGGAGGTCGTGTTCTCGATCTCCATCTCGATCTGGTGGATACGCGCCTGAATCTCGTTCTGATCGCCCGCGCCGTCGACGATAACGGTGTTGTCCTTCGTCGATTTTACCTGACGCGCGGTGCCGAGTTGGTTCAGCAGAACGTCTTTCAGCTCCATGCCGAGTTCGGACGAGATGACCTCGCCGCCCGTGAGCGTCGCGATGTCGCGCAGCATCTCCTTGCGGCGGTCGCCGAAACCGGGTGCCTTGATGCACAGGGCGTTGATCGTGCCGCGCAGCTTGTTGAGAATCAGCGTCGCAAGGGCTTCGCCCTCAACGTCCTCTGCGATCAGCACGAAACGCCGACCCGCCTGTATGACCTGTTCGAGAACGGGGATAATCTCCTGAATATTCGAGATTTTCTTGTCGGTGATGAGGATCAGCGGCTCGTCCATGACGGCTTCCATCTTGTCCGTATCTGTGACCATATACGGCGTGATGTAGCCGCGGTCGAACTGCATACCCTCGACGACCTCGGTACTCGTATCGGCGGTCTTGGACTCCTCGACCGTGATAACGCCGTTGCGCGTCACCTTATCCATCGCCTCGGCGATAAGGTTGCCGATAGTCTCGTCACCCGACGACACCGCGCCGACGCGGGCGATATCCGCCGAGCCGGACACGGGCTGCGAGTTGTCCTTTATTGCCTGTACCGCGACCTCGACCGCCTTTTGAATACCGCGCTTCATGACCATCGGGTTCGCGCCCGCCGCCACGTTCTTTATGCCCTCGTGGATCATCGCCTGCGCGAGCACCGTAGCCGTCGTGGTGCCGTCGCCCGCGACATCATTGGTCTTTGATGCGACCTCGCGCACGAGCTGCGCGCCCATGTTCTCAAACGGGTCTTTCAACTCGATCTCTTTCGCGATTGTCACGCCGTCGTTCGTGATCAGCGGACTGCCGTAGCTCTTCGCGAGAACGACGTTGCGCCCCTTGGGACCTATCGTGAGCTTCACGGTGTCGGCGAGCTGGTTCACGCCCGATTCAAGCGCGCGGCGTGCCGCCTCGCCATAGATGATTTGTTTAGCCATGCCTATAAATTACCTCCAAATGTATGATGTTAATTGACGGGCGATGATAGTCGCCCCGACATGCCGTTTCCGCGACATGTTGCGTATTTTTTTGTGACGCGTTTACTCTACTATCGCCAAAATGTCGCTCTGGCGGACGATTTTCAGCTCGTCGCCGTCGAGTTTGATCTCGGTGCCGCTGTAACTGCCCGTGACCACTTTGTCGCCTTTTTTGACGACCATGACGACGTCCTCGCCGTCGACTTTGCCGCCGGGTCCGACCTCGACGACCTCGTACACCGCGGGTTTTTCTTTCGCCGCAGATGAGAGAATGATGCCGCTCTTCGTCTTTTCCTCGGCTTCGATCTGACGGACGATTACGCGGTCAAACAGGGGTTTGAGTGCCATGGATATGCCTCCTATTATAATAATTTGCACTTGTAAAGTGTGGTCGCGTTAGCACTCTAACGTCGCGAGTGCTAACGCATACGTATAATAACACAATGAGGGCGATCCGCAAAGTATCGCGGGTATGTAAATATCGGCAAAATCGGGATTCAAAGGTAGAATTACGATAGAATGTCAATCTTATCTCGAAAATACTCGCGATTGCTCAATATTACGCACAAAATTAACAAGTTAACAATAATTTTACAGTATTTGCGATTTTCAGATGCGATTTTTACATGAACTAAGGTCAATTTTCATATTCTAACGCAGCGGCGGGGCTTGAAAATCCTGAAATTGTGTGATATAGTTTGATATCATAAGTTTAATACGGCTTTAATGCCGAAACAGGGGAGTGTACTGCTTTGAGCCACAAATTTGTTTACAAATTCGACGAGGGCGCGGCGGAGATGAAGAATCTGCTCGGCGGCAAGGGCGCGAACCTCGCCGAGATGACGAATCTCGGACTGCCTGTACCGCAGGGCTTTACCATCACAACGGAAGCGTGTACGCAGTATTACGACGACGGAGAGACCGTCTCGTCTGAGATTGAAGCCGAGATTTTGTCCTATCTCGCCGACCTCGAAACGCGCACGGGCAAGAAGTTCGGCGACCGCGACAACCCGCTGCTCGTCTCGGTGCGCTCAGGTGCGCGCGCGAGTATGCCGGGCATGATGGACACGATTCTGAACCTCGGCATCAACGCCGATGTCGCGGAGGTCATCGCGCAAAAGACGGGCAATCCGCGCTGGGCGTACGACTGCTACCGCCGATTCATACAGATGTACTCCGACGTGGTCATGGAGGTCGGAAAGAAGAATTTTGAGGATCTGATCACCGCGATGAAAACCGCGCGCGGCGTGACGCAGGACGTGGAACTGACCGCCGACGATCTCAAAGAGCTTGCCGAGCAGTTCAAGGGCGAGTACAAGGCGAAAACGGGTGAGGAGTTCCCCGTCAATCCGCGAGATCAGCTTATGGGCGCGGTGAGTGCCGTGTTCCGCAGTTGGAACAACGAGCGGGCGATCATATACCGTCGCCAGAACGATATACCGAGTTCGTGGGGTACCGCAGTCAACGTGCAGGAGATGGTGTTCGGCAATCGCGGCGACACGTCGGGTACGGGCGTTGCGTTCACGCGCAACCCGTCCACAGGTGAGCGCAAATTGTTCGGCGAGTTTCTCGTGAACGCGCAGGGCGAGGACGTTGTCGCGGGTATCCGCACGCCGCAGCCGATTGATAAGCTCGCCGAGGTTCTGCCCGAAGCGTACACCGAGTTCACGCGTATATGCGACATACTCGAAAAACGCTACCGCGACATGCAGGACATGGAGTTCACCATCGAGGAGGGTAAACTCTACATGCTCCAAACGCGCAACGGCAAGCGCACACCGAACGCTGCGCTGAAAATCGCCGTAGACCTCGTGGACGAGGGCGTGCGCACACGCGAGGAAGCGTTACTGCTCATCGACGCGAACAGTTTCGACGCGGTGCTGCACCCCGTGTTCAGCCCCGACGCGCTCAAAACCGCGACCGTCGTCGCAAAAGGTCTGAACGCAAGCCCCGGTGCGGGTTGCGGCGCGGTGTATTTCAACGCGGAGGACGCTGTAAAACACGCGGCGGACGGTCCCGTCCTGCTCGTGCGGCTTGAAACCTCGCCCGAGGACTTGGCGGGCATGTACGCCGCGCAAGGTATCCTCACGGCTCGCGGCGGCGCGTCGAGCCACGCGGCTGTCGTGGCGCGCGGCGCGGGTATCTGCTGCGTCTCGGGTTGCAGTGATCTTGTAATCGCGGCTGACGGTCACTCGCTGACGATAAAGGGGCAGACCGTCCGTGAGGGCGAGTTCATGTCGATTGACGGCACGACGGGCAACATCTATATCGGCAAGATTCCGACGGTCGAACCCGATCTGACGCGCGGCGACTTCGCGAAAGTCATGGGGTGGGCGGACGACGCGCGCGTACTCGGCGTCAGAGCGAACGCCGACACGCCGAAGGATGCCGCAAAAGCCGTTGAACTCGGTGCGGAGGGCATCGGACTCACCCGCACGGAGCACATGTTCTTCGCGGAGGACCGCATACGCGCGATACGCGAGATGATCGTCTCCAAAACGTCCGAGCAGCGCAAGACCGCGCTCGACAAACTGCTGCCGTTCCAGCGCGACGACTTCGTCGGCATATACCGCGTCATGCTCGACAAACCCGTCACAATCCGTCTGCTCGACCCGCCGTTGCACGAGTTTTTGCCGCACACGGACGACGAGATCAGGACACTCGCGGCTGAGATGTCGCTGACGTTTGAGAGTTTGAAAGCGACGGTCACGGGGCTGCACGAGGCGAACCCGATGATGGGACACCGCGGCTGCCGTCTGCCCGTGACGTACCCCGAGATCGCCGTCATGCAGACACAGGCGATCATCGAGGCGGCGATTCTCGTGAAAAAAGAGACGGGCGCGGACATAGTGCCAGAGATCATGATACCGCTCATCTGCGAGGTCAAGGAGCTGAAATTCGTCAAGGACATCGTGACCTCGACCGCCGACAAACTCATCGCGGACAGCGGCATAACGCTCAACTACCACGTCGGCACGATGATTGAGATACCGCGCGCCGCGCTGCTCGCGGACGAGATCGCGACCGAAGCGGAGTTTTTCAGTTTCGGCACGAACGACCTCACGCAGATGACGTTCGGGTTCTCGCGCGACGACGCTGTGAAGTTCCTGCCCGCGTACTACGACAACAAGATTTTGGAGAACGACCCGTTCCAGCGTCTCGACCGCAGCGGCGTGGGCAAGCTCGTGGAGATGTCCGTAAAACTCGGCAGACAGATGCGTCCCGATATCAAGCTCGGAATATGCGGAGAACACGGCGGCGACCCGAGTTCCATAGAGTTCTGCCACCTGACGGGGCTGACGTACGTCAGTTGCTCGCCGTTCCGCGTACCAACGGCGCGCCTCGCGGCAGCGCAGGCGGCGATTAATAATAAGTAATCGTTGATAAACGGTTAAACAATGCTCAGAATTTGTGAAGGGGGCGATGTCCACATCGCCCCCTTGGCGTGTTTATAACGATTCTCGTGTCTTGCCCACCGCTGTCATGACACGCGCTAAGTGCCTAATTGTCAAGGGACTTGACACCGAGCAAAAGAAGTAGTATACTTCAAAGTGAGGTGTCGCATGGCAAACAAGTATTTCAAGAGTTCTAAACTTTCAGAGGCGAAAGCGCGGGAGATAATTCGGTG
>JAISJJ010000149.1 GCA_031261585.1 Oscillospiraceae bacterium | reverse complement strand
GGGTCGATATGGACATCGACCACAACAAGACGTAAATAGAATGAAGAATATGGGGGCAGGGACACGAGATGAGAATAGCGTTTGCGACGGGCGACGGTAGGGTCGCGGATCAGCATTTTGGGCAGACGCCCTCTTTCGACATCGTCGAGGTTAACACCGACGACTACACATGGGCGTATATCGAGACGCGCGCCAATTCGGCGGCGCACGGCGGTGAGAGCGACAAACACGGTCAGGTCGAGACGGGCATCGCCGCAATCGTCGACTGTGATGTGGTTATCGCGGCGCGCGTCGGAGTACACGTGCAGCGTCTGCTCACGCCGCGCGGTATTCAGGTGCTGGAACAGACGGGCGTGATCTCCGACTTGACGGAGCGGTACATATTATATCTGAAACGACAGCGGCAACTCGCGCAACGGCGCGGTGCTGACGCGGAAAATTTGAAAGGTGACAAATAAATGGAGTTCTATCAGACGGCAAAACTGGACGAGAATCTGTACGTGATCGTCGACATCGTGTCGCGCGATGTGTTCCCCGTGCAGAACTACGTCATCGTCGGCACGGAGCGCGCCGCGATTATCGACACGGGACTGGGTATCGGCGATATCCGCGCCGTCGTACGCACGCTGACCGATCTGCCCATTATCGCGCTGCACACGCACGCGCACCTCGACCACACGGGCGGCGACCAGCTCTTCGACGACAACTACCTGAACCCGATTGAACGCGTGCCGAGCGGACAGGAGACCACAGCGCAACACGCCGCAAAAGGTCATTTACTCGCGGGCTTCGCGGGAGGGAACGCGGAGCTTGCGCAACACGCCGCGGAACACCTGCTCCCCTCCGCGCAGATCACGTACCTCCCCGTCCGCGACGGCGACACGTTCGATCTCGGCGGCGGCACCGTGCTGGAAGCGGTGGCGATCCCCGGTCACACCATCGGTTCGCTGGCGTACGTCGACCGCGCGGGTCGATTCGCGTTCACGGGCGACGGTATCGCCGATATCCACTGGTTCGACGGAGACAGCGCGTTCAACACGGTGGACGGATTCCTGCGCACACTCGACCATTTCACGGAAAACGCGCACGGTGCGGAGCGGATTTACGCCGCGCACCTGCCTGAACCGTTCGACTTGGCGTTTATCAGCAAGTTGCAAACCTCCGCGCGCAACATCATCAACGGCTCGGACGACCCCGTGGAGAACGCGGATTATCTGTTCCTTAAACACGGCGAACTGCGCGTAAACCGCGTCGACGACGTGAGAATCTACTACAAACCTGAAAACATCCTCGCAAGCGCGTAACAGGCGGCTCCGAGAAGCAACATCACAAAAACACGGCGGCTCCTATCGGAACCGCCGTGTTTTCAGCATTTATTATCTGATTCGCCCTCCGTGAGCGCGGTTTGCGTCAACCGCACACCGTCCGGTAGCACACGTACCGTCCGCGCTCCCTGAATCCCGCGTTGACGGCGGCGGCGTACTCCGCGCTGCCCTCCTCGTCCGCGAGAAACAGCACACTCTGCGCGCCGAGCGCGAACACCTCGGTCATCGCGCGCGACATCAGCGCGTCGGCTTCGTCCGACGTGTCGCACGTCAGCGCGTAAATCTCGGCTTCGGGAAGGTGCTGCACGTTGACCAAAACACACCCCTTAACGTGTTCAGATGACCGTGAAACGTAGATTTTCCAGTCGTCAAACGTCTCGCGCAGACGCTCCCCCGTCCAATACATGTCCGTGTTGCGCGCGTCGTGGAACGCGGCGAACGCGTCGAAATTCTCACGCGTCACATCAATCGCGCGGTCGTTCGGCGGCGTTGCGATAAAGTCGGCGGGGACGAGCGTCATACGCACGGTGCGCTCGATAATCTCCGCGCCGATCGCGCCGAAAAACGCGTTGTCGCGCGGGAATCCCCAGTACGTCTCGAATCCCGCGTAGTTCGCGTTGACGTACTCCAAAAACGCCGCGAGCGCGCTGTCGGAGCGCGTGTACACGCCGCACGACTGCGAATACCGCTCCGACGGCGTGACATCGAATATGAGTACGCCGAGCAGCGCGCCGTTTTCGCGGTACGTCAGCACCTTGTCGTCCGTGTGCGTGAGCGCGCGCGCAAATCTGTCGCGCATCGCCGATTCGGTCTCGTACAGCGGGTAACTCGTGTCGTGCAACGCCCACGAGAACGCGATGGCGGCTTCAAGCCCGGGCGAGGTCGGCGATAATTCGGTGATTTGGTTTGGCATTTAATTCTTCCTCTTATGTTTTTACACCCCTGTGCCGTCGAATTTCGGTATCCAATCCGCTTCCGCGTAGGTTGGCTCGTCCTGATAAAACCCGTCCTCAATGCCTGATTTTTCGAGGTATCGCACCGCCGCGTCGTACTCATCGTGCGTTATCAGCCGCCGCATTTCGGGAAAATGCTGCGCGCCCGATGGCGTGTACTGGCTCATCAGCGAGAACATCGCCTGCCCGTGCCTGAACGTCTCGGCGAACCAATCTATCACGCGGTACGTGTTTTCGAGATTGGCGGGCAAAATCAGGTGCCGCACGAGCACACCGCGCGTCATGATCCCGTCGTCGTCAAGCTCGTAATCGCCCACCTGTCGGTACATCTCGCGTATCGCGGCGGCGGCGACCTCGGGGTAGTCGGGCGCGTTCGAGTATTTCTCGGCGGGTTCAGATAACGCGTATTTATAGTCTGGCATGTAGATTTGCACACGTCCGTCGAGCCGCCGCAACGTCTCCACGCTCTCGTACCCGCTCGAATTCCACGCGACGGGTATCGGCGGCGGCGGTTCAAGTGACTTGGCGACCGCGTCGGTGAAGTGCGTCGCGGTTACGAGGTTGATATTGTGCGCACCCTGCGCCGCGAGTTCGCGGTAAATCGCACGCAGACGCTCGATTGTCACGGTTTTTCCGATATGACCGAAACTCAACTCCATGTTTTGACAGTACACGCAGCGCAGATTGCATCCCGAGAAGAACACCGTCCCCGAACCACGCGTACCCGTTATGCACGGTTCCTCGCCGAAGTGCAACGCCGCCCGAGCGACACTCGGCGATGTCCCCGACCCGCAGATGCCGTCCCACGAGTCTTGATCCCTCGTGGCGCGGCAATCGCGCGGGCATATACTGCAAATATTCGACATTTTACCCTCAATCGTCAATTTTTAACACGCGGATTGCGTTTATTCGTTATAAAATGCGAATCACGAGTTGAAAATTGCGTGTCTCGCGTCCTCGTAGGGGCGATGTCCACATCGCCCCTGCTGTCATTCTGCACCGTCTTTGTCATTCAGAGCACCCTCCTGTCATTCAGAGCGAAGCGAAGAATCCCCTCGATTACCGATTCATCTCGCGACTTGCGTCGCGGGCTGTGCTCTGCTTTTCGACAGCTTGTCCGCGCTCGCCGCGCGGCGTTACTTTCGTTCGGGCGAAAGTAACCAAAGCCCGCAGGGGCTTGCGAGCCCCTTGACCCCGAGACACCGCGCCCTTCGCGCTTCCGTGAGACGCGCGAACGGCAGCGGCGGCGATGGTGGGCAGAAACCGCGAGTTCCTTTAACCGAGGACGGCAGAATTTGCGGAGTTCAGGGCGAATCACTCCAAAACCAATAGTTCCTGCATCGCTAAGGCGAGAATAATGCGTCACGTCACGTTAAAAGTCTCTGCGGCTCGTTTCGCTGCCGCACATTAACGGGTTTCATGGTCTCGGTTCCCGCGCACCGTCGCGGTTTGTGTAGGGGCGACCCTGTGTGGTCGCCCTGTTGCGGTCTGCATTAGTGTTCAACTCGTGATTCGCATTATACAGCAGCGCGCCGAAGAATGTCACCGTGTTTTTTCCGTTGTTGTAGTTCATTCCCGCCATTTCCGCGAGTTTGTTGACGTAAATACCGTAACCCTCAATTGAGCCGTGTACCCTGTCAGGGAAACGACACGGCGCGTCGGGGTAGGTGCAGACCTCGCACATGCCGCAACCCTCATTCGAGAGCATGAGGTAATCCGACAGAAACGGCTTTACCTCCTCGTCCAATTTGCGCGCTATGGACTTGAAGCCCGTCATTGCCGCGTGGATCGCTTCAAAATCCGTGTAGTCCTCTAAATCGTACTTGCCTGAGAACACAAGCATTTTGTCAAAACTCCGCGCTCGCTCTCGGCACTCATCAACCGTGCCGACAGCGGGAGGACACGCCCACGTCTTGCCATACTGACGGCACACGTTGTCCTCGCAGTATTTCCGCACTTCCTCGGTAAACTCAACGGTTTTCGGATCCACCTCGCCGTACTCGTACACACCCGCACGGATCAAGCTCGTTTTCAGCTCATTTGTCATGCGCCGTCGCCCGCCTTATATCATGATTTTCTTGTTACTTAATCCTTATCGCCCGCAACTTCGCGAACGAGTACGTCTCCAACTGACGGTAATCGCTGTCGTCCGTGTGCGTCGCGACACGAATACCGCTGTCAGACCGCTCGACGATGAGCAGCGAGTGTCCGAACGTCGAATTGTCGAACGACAGTTGAATCACGTCGCCGACGGACACCTCGCCGAGACCAACGACGGTGCCACGCGGTCCCGCCGTATCGGCTGTGCGCGTCAGGTATCGGAACAGGTGCTCGACCGATGTCCACGCGGGCGCGCGGTCGTTCAGATTGCGGTAGTACCAACCCGCGTCGCGGCGGTAATCCATCACGCCGCAACCCGCGTACAGGCACTGCGAAATGAAGTTTGTGCAGTCGCCGCCCTGCCCCGTGAAGTTGTAAAAGCGCGTATTGCGCCCGTGCGCCCATCGGTGCGCGTAGGCGACAGCGTTTTGCGGATTATATGGCATGTATAAATCACCTCACACGCATGTTATGCGCGTGAGGTGATTGCCGTCTCTATGCGATATATCCCTTGACCTGCAAAAACTTTTTGATGAGTTCGACGACGCCCGCCGAGCCGCAATACGACGAGTTGATGATCAAATCCTCGTGTTCGGGGTCGCCCCACGTGCGGTTTGTGTAGAATCTGTAATAGTTCGAGCGCGCCTTATCCGCTTTTTTGACGTACTTTATCGCGTTTTTGCGCGGCAGTTCGTAACTCTCAATCGCGCGCTGTATGCGATCCTCTGTGTCGGCGCGGATAAACACACGAATGAGATTCGGCTCATGGCGCAGAACGTAGTCCGCGCAACGCCCGATGATGACGCACGCGCCCTGTGCCGCAATCTCGCGGACGACCTCGGACTGCGCGATAAACATTTTGTCAGTCGTCGGTGTCTCGTAATAGCCGATGGAGTCGAACCCGTGATACGCGTTGAAGCTCATCGACGACATAAAGCCGTTGTCGACGCGCTCCTCGCTGTTCTCGACATACGACTGCGACAGACCGCTCTTCTCAGCCGTGAGCGTGATAAGCTCCTTGTCGTAGCACCCGATGCCCAGTTCGTCGGCGATCTTTTTACCGATACCGCGCCCGCCCGAACCGTATTGCCGCGATATAGCAAGCACAAAATTACTGCGTATTTCCGCCATGATAGTTCACCCCATGTATAAATTTTTCTGTGTAAGAGTCTTTGAAAGAGGTTAGATGTGAGAGGTCAGAGGTAAGAACGAGGTTTTCGTTCAACTCTCGTCCAAACCCCCGTAACTGTTAACTGTTAATTGTTAACTGTTAATTGTCATCGTCGTCGTCGTCCGCCAAGTCGTTCGGTGCGGACATGGCGCGGAACTCCTGCGGCGGCGCGAAACGCTCTGCCGCCCAGTTGATCTTGTAGAAGCTGAAATCGCCCGCGCCGAGCATGAAGATATTGAAGTCCGTCGTGCCGAATCCGCCGCCCTGCGGACGCAACGGCATACCGCCGCCTATCGGCTCGATCGACTCCGCGTTGCCCTGCAACGTCACGCCGTAGCTGCCCTCGGTGAGCTTGTCGATGTACTTGTAGAGTGCGAACGTGTCGTTGTCATACGCGAACAGTGACGCCTGCCCCGGTCCTTTGAGCGAGTACGGCACCGCGTCCGTGAATTGCTGGCGATAATTTTGCAGCGTACCTGCGGGCAGGTCGTAGATGTAGCCGAACTCGTCGGGGACTACTATGGTAATGAGTTGACCTTTGCCGTAGGTGTCGCGCAGGATTATCGGGTAGTTCTCCTCGCCGACGACGGCTTTCGCGAGTGTCCACGTCGTGTTGTTGCGGTGTTCGAGCAGCGGGAACGTCATCTTGTGCTTGGAGTACCCGCCGTCGCCGCCGCCGATACCGCCGCCGCGGAACTGATTCGTCGTGAACTTGCGCCCGAGGTAGCGAATCGACGTGATCTCCTCGATACCGACGTGCCGCGCGAGTGCTTCCGTCATGAATCCCGACGTGACTATCACCTTGCCGCCGCTCACGACGAGTTTTTGAATCTTCGCGAAAATATCGGGGTCTTTCAGTGCCTGAACGGTGAGGAATACGCTTTTGCCGTCCGTCGGGAAGTCGGGCGTGAGTTCCAGCGGAATGCCGACCATGCCCAAGAAGTCCTCAAGATGATCCTCGCCCTGCGCGTTCGGCGGCAGATACGTCGGTGTGCCGATAGGCGTACCCGCCGCGTCGAGGAACGTGTCGATCTGTTCGAGCTGCAAACCGAGCGGCGTACGACGCGGTTCTTGTACAGACTGCCCCAGCAGAACAGCGTCAACTCTTTCGCGCGCGCGAACGCGGACAGATACCCCTGTTCGAGGAAAATTTCCAGCGGACTGCACCCGTACGGGTCAAACCACGTACCGCCGTTGCGCCCGGGCGCGTAGTTCTCCATGAGCCGCGTGAGCGAGTACGACATGTAGCGCGGCAGGTGCTGGTCGGAGTTCGGCGTGTCGCGCGTCTCGGTGCCTGTGTAGATGAGGTCGAAGATGTTCCGCTGTTTCGACGGGTCGTAGCCCGACTCCTGATACGCTTCGGACCAGTTCGGGTACTTGATGATGACCTTGACGTTCGGGTTTACGGCTTTCGCGGGTTTCACAACCAGATTCTCGCTGACCTCCGCGAGCAGATCAGTGCGGAAATCCTCCCACGAGCGGTCGCCCTTAGCCGCGCGGCACTCGTCGCACGTGCAGTACGTGAAGAACCAGTCGTCGAGGATGAACTCGTCGAAATGCTTTGCGGTGTACTCAACGGTCGTGACGAGGTAGTCGCGCATCTCCTTGTTCGTGTAGCAGTATGTACCCGAAAAGCGCACTTTCTCCTTGTGTTCGGGTGTCAAATCGTTGCACGTCGTCGTCAGCGCGCCCGACACCTCGACGCCGCGCGACTTGAACACGCGGATCAGCATTTCGAGCTGCTCCTCGGGTATCAGCACCCCGTCGCGGTACGGCTCCAAGTACACCTTGTCGCAACCTGAGTACTTGTCGAACCAGTCGAGCTGTCGCAGAAGCTGTTTCTCCGTGAGATTAATCATATTCGGCGCGGTACAGAACAGAACGATTTTGAAATTGCGGTAACGTGACATGGTGATTCTCCTTATGAGTTATTTGTATTGTTTTGTGCAATTATAACACTATTTCACCGAATTGTCTACTGATTTTCTACGATATTTATACGTATCGCGTGTTGAAACACGGGTGATTGATAATCGCCCCTACAAGCGCAACTCTCGTCCGAAATTATTAATCGTTAATGGTCAAGCTCCTTGCACTCCAAATAATACCGCTTCTCCCGCGCGCTCCCGATTGAAAAACTCTTGCGAGGGAACACGCCGACGGTGCGCACCGTCGCGAACAGGTCGCGCTTATCCATCGTCGGCAGCAGCACCGACACCGCGCCGCGTTTCGCGAGTTCACGCGCCTCATCGTCGCCGTGTATGTAGTCGACAGGCAGCCCCATTTCGTCGATTATGCGTTGCGCCGTCTCGATAATCTCGCCTACCGTTATGTCGCGGACGTTGAAGCGGCACTCGTCCTCCCCCGCCGCAACCGTGATCTCATACGCACCGTCGCCCGCGAGTGCGCCGCGCAGTTCGCTGCTCAACCTCGCAAAGTCCGCACCGAACACAGCGCGGTGAATCGGCTCGAACGCGATACCGCCGTCGTAGACGTTTTGCAGTTCGACGAGCGCGAATCGGCGCGGGTGCGCGCGCTTTTCGTCGTCCGTTAGCGTCGTTTTGCACTCCTCCCACGCGACTTTTGCCGCCGCAAGCGAGTGGTTGCCGTCGCCGACGACGATCTTCGTCTCGCCGCGCAACGCCACAACCCTGTCCGCGACGGATTCGGCGAGTTCACCGTCCACGCGCCACCCCTCGACGCGTCCGCCGCCCTCCATGAGCGTGAAATCGTACAGTTTCGGCAGTTGCAACGCCGTCAGCGGCTCGATTATGCCGCGTTCCGCGTCGTCGATGAGCGCGATTACGTGCGACGTCTCGATATTCTGCGCGCGGCGCACGGCGATGCGCGCGGGGAGACGCTCCGTCACGGTCTGCTCGCTTGCGGCAATCGTCGCGTCACGGCGCGTGTAGTCGTACGCTTCGAGGTCGATCACGCCGACGAGTCCGAGCCGCGCAATCCCGCTCCCGAACGTGCGCCGCGTGAGGACAAACGCGTCACGCGCAACGTCGAACACGTCCGATTGCAGATATTCGCGCGATTTTTCATGGATTTGCGACAGCCGCGCGTCGGTGTCGCCGTCTGACAGATACACCTCGGGCAACACGAGATTCAACGCGGACGGCACGTCGCCGACGATATCGCGCACACGCTCCCAGTATCCGCGGTCAGACGTGAACTGGTCGCACGCGACGACCGCGAACCGCTCGAAGTCACGGCGCGGCAACAGGATATCGGCGGGACGAAAAAAGTGTGACATACTAATCCGCAAATTCGCGGCGCAGCGCGGTGATAAACGCGGGCGTTGAGCCGCAGCACCCGCCGATGTACTTCGCGCCCGCGTCGATGAACGGGCGCATCTGCCGCGCGAACTCCTCGGGCGTGAGCGTGTACTCGCCGTTCTCGTCAGGCAATCCCGCGTTCGGTTTGGCGATCAGCGGCAGTTTGGTGAGCGCGGCGATCTGCTCGAACACGGGGAATATGTCGCTCGGACCGTACGAACAGTTCAGCCCTATCGCATCCGCGCCTATCTCCTCGACCGCCGCGACGAAATCAGCAACGGACACGCCGAGAAACGTGTGACCGTCCGTGTTGAACGTCATGCACACGTACACGGGCAAATCCGCGCTCTCACGCGCGGCTCTGAGCGCGATTTTCAGCTCGTCGAGGTCGTACATCGTCTCGATCACTACGATATCCGCGCCTGCCTTTGCGCCGATCTCGACGACCTCCGCGAACATGGCATACGCCGCATCGGGCGACAGTTGATCGTCGTCGTCGCCGATTTCAAGCCCTATCGGCCCTATATCGAGCGCGACTTTGCCGAAACCGACCACCGATTTCGCGATTTCAACGCCCGAACGCACGAGTTCGCGCACCGAGTACCCCGTTTTGCGCGCGGATATCGCGTTGAGCGCGAACGTGTTCGTGTACACGACGCGGCTCCCCGCGTCGGCATACGCGCGGTGCAGTTCGCGCACGGTCTCAGGCGCGCGCACATTCATCACGAACGACGATTCGCCCGGGCGCAACCCCGCATTTTGCAGCGCGGAACCCGCCGCACCGTCGAGCAGAACGATATTTGACATGAGTTAACCTCGCAGAATATTCTTGGAATGATTATATCGTATCAGGCGCGCGTTGGCAAGTGTAATTTTTGAGGGGACGAGAAAACGCGAAAGCCCCCGAATATCGAGGGCTTTCGTCGCGCGCTTGTATTCGGTTGTTTACGGAAACGTGGGATAGAATGAATCAATCGGCGGTCTCGGCTCGAAAACGCCGAGTGCAGAACGCTCTTTCTTAATCGCGACTTTTTCGAGCAGATAGTGCTTGCCGTCCTGCGTGTAGTGCGCGATACCGTCGTCGTTGAAATCGGACGCGTCGTCAAAGCCGCCCAAGATTTCGTTGCCGTCGAGGTCTATGTAGCCCCACTTTTCGTCTTTTTTGACAAGAAGCAAACCGTTTGAAAAACTGCTAACCCCGTCGTATTCAATCGGGATAACGATGTTTCCCGCCGTATCAATCGCACCGTACAACTCGCCTTTTTTGACTGTCGCCAAACCATCAACATAATTCACCCAGCTTTCGGTATTATTTACCCAACTAATCTCGTCGTATTCAATAGGCAAAACAATCTTCCCTGTTTGGTCAACTAATCCATATTTTGTAACTTCTTTGCCATCTATTTCTTCTGTTTTTTTTGCATGTATCAACTCTGTCTGCCCGTTTACGTCGTAACTGGTTATGCTATCTGCTTCTTTGGGGAAAATGAATGTTCCTACCACCTCTCCTGTTTTAGAAATCACTTTAAAATCCCCTTTTTCTTTCACTACCGCTTTTCCGTTGTAAAACCCTGTTGAAAAACT
Organism: Oscillospiraceae bacterium; assembly: GCA_031261585.1. Lineage (GTDB taxonomy): Bacteria > Bacillota > Clostridia > Oscillospirales > Oscillospiraceae > JAIRRO01. The sequence continues at coordinate 536 of JAISJJ010000149.1, read as the reverse complement.
ATACACAAGCGGTATAACCACGTCCCCCGCTTTGTCAATAAAACCCATATCGCCGTCTTTAACAACCACGGCTAATCCGTCTCCAAACGCGAGAGCTTTATCATACTCAATTCTTATAATAATATTACCTGACTTGTCAATATATCCGTATTTCCCGTCTTTTACTACGTATGCCAATCCCTCAGAAAAGTACCCGAAAGTGTCGTACTCAGGCGGCAATATTATTTTCCATAAAGCGTCCATCAACCCACACTTGCCGTCTTTCACAATCAGTATCAATCCGTCATCATATATGTAAATTGAGTCGTAGTCCAACGGCAACAAAATATTTCCCGCAGTATCGATTAACCCATATTTTCCGTCCACGCGTACTTGCACCACCCCATCTGAAATCGCATAAGCATATTCATATTCAAGCGGTAGTACAATATTTCCCGCTGTGTCGATTAACCCGCATTTTTCGTCTTTAACAACCGTCGCAAGTCCAAAGTTGAACCCTACGCCGCTCTCCCAGTCACCGTCCGCCATAGCGGTTT
>JAISJJ010000105.1 GCA_031261585.1 Oscillospiraceae bacterium | reverse complement strand
CAACCCGCCCGCGCCAAAACTGCGCTCCGCGTACTCCAACGCGCGGACGCTGAACGCGATGTGCGGGATATCCGCGAGTAACACCTCGCGGCGTTCGCGGTACTCGCTCGGCGTGACTTTGACGAGCGGCGCGTCGCGCGGAAGCGTCACATCGAACTCGAAAAAGCTCGTGTGCAGTCCGCATCTCTCGTAAAACGCGAACAGTCCGCCGTCTGCGGGGTGCAAAATTGCCGCACCGAACCCGCATTCGTCGGCGAGTTTCAGCAGTCCGCGCGTTACCTCAGAACCGTATCCGCGCCCGCGAAATTCGAGTGCGGTCGCGACGGCGTAGATCATCGCGCACGGCAAATCGGGCTTGTTCGGCTGCACCAAATCGCCGATAGGCATCAAAAATCCCATCGCCGCAAGCTCTGATTCGCCGACGGCGGCGCACAGTTCAGGCGCGTACCACTCGTCGAAAAACGCGTCAATCGTCGCGTCGTCATCGTGAAACACGCTGCGCCACAGTAATTTCAGCGCGGTAACGTCGCGGTTCACGGTTTCACCGCGCGCGTCGCAATGTAGCACGGCGCGTACTTCGCGAGTGCGCCTGAATCGTTGTAATCCTCGAACAAGTCCGTGAGCCGCAACCCCGCTTTGAGCTGCCCGCCGAGTTGCTCTTCGAGCGAATGCGAGAACTGCACGCCGTCGTCGCACGCCGCCAGCAACACCAACTGTTCGGGGTTTTTCAGCGGGTTGAACGGCAGTTTGTTTGCGATTACGAGCGGTTCCTCGTCCTTTTCGATGAGAAAATTCAGCCCGTTATCCATGCCCGCAAGCAGCACGCCGCCGCATTTCAGCACGCGGAAGCACTCGTCCCACACGTGCTGCACGTCCTCGATGTAGCAGTTCGAGACGGGGTGAAATATCACGTCAAACGCGCTGTCGTCAAACGGCAGACGCTTTGTCATATCCGCTTTTACGATGTCAATCGCGTAGCCCTCGCGCTCCGAGACGAGTTTTTCACTCGCGAGTTGAGCGTCAGAGTAGTCGAGTACCGTGCATTCCGCGCCGAGTGCTGCAAAAATCGGCATCTGCTGACCGCCGCCGCTCGCGAGTCCGAGAAATTTCGCGCCGCCGAACCGCCCGTCACGCAGAAACGGTTCAAACCACTCGTGCGGAACGGTTTTTGTCGGCGTGAGCAGAACGTCCCACTCGCCGTTTTTCGCGCGCGCGTACTCCTCGCGCGTTATGGGAATGCCCCAACTCCAACCGTCCGCCACCCAGCGGTCGATTGTCGCGGCGTTGATGTCCGTATAGTTCGCGTTATCCATTTTTGCCCCCTGCATACCATGTTGGCACAATATTACGCATACCGTCGTACCATGTCAGCACGTCGGAGGCTTGTTGCAGCATCACGTCGATCTCGCCCTGCCCGAACGGTATCGCCCAGTACACGGACGCGAGTGCGTTCGACGCGAGATAGAACGCGAGTAAACGCCAAAAATCGAGCGGCACGTCGCCGCCGAAGTACCCGTCCACACGCCCCGACGCGAACGCGCCGCTCGCCTGCGCACACCACGCGATGCGATTGAATTCCTCCCACGGGTCGCCGTAGTCGAGACGGTTGAAGTCTATTATGCCCAAATCGCCGTGCGGCGTGACGACCATGTTTCCGATGTGGTAGTCGCCGTGCTGAAACGTCTGCGGTCTGCCGTCGAGCAGGTGCCGATTGTCCGCGAGGTACCGCAGAAACGCGTCGCCGCCCTCGGGTTTTTGCGGACACTCGCCGTACCAGCGTATATTGCGGTCAACCTTGCGGTTGAATCGCGTATTCCACGGATCCTGCGCACTCGGCGCGGGTATCGCGTGGATTTTACGCAAAATCTCGCCCGCACTCACGCCAAGCGCGTACTGTTCCGCGTCGGACAGCGCGGGCAGCACATTTTGCGCGTCGTCACCGTCGATATACGTTAAAAGCGTGTACACGCTGCCCTCGTCGGTGAACAACTCGAGCGGTACGTTCATCAAAATGCCCGTCTCCGCGCATTTTTGCATCGCGGCAAACTCCGTCCGCTTGCGTTCCAACTCGGCGATATCCGAGACGCGCAGCAGCAGCGTCTCGCCGCCGCGCGTCACGATGTACTTGTCGTCGGACGACCAGCCTTTATCAATAAATGCCGCGCTGTCAAAACGGCTCAGTACGTCCTCTCGCATACCTCTCCGATCACGCGCTGAATGTCTTTCAGGTCAACGAACGTCTCGGGTCTGCGGTTCGGGTCGCGCAGGAGCGCGGCGGGGTGGTATAGCGACGTTTTGCGCACGCCCTTGTCGTCGTACCACTTGCCGTGGTCGCGCGATATCTTGTAGTCGCCGCCGATTATCGCGCCCGCCGCGATACGTCCGAGGCAGATGATGATCTTCGGTCGCAACAGCTTGTACTGTTCGCGCAGCCACCCGATACACGCGTCCTGTTCGGTGTTCAGCGGATCGCGGTTCGACGGCGGACGGCACTTCACGATGTTCGCGATGTACACATTTTTCTCGCGCGACAGCCCGATAATCGCGAGCATCTCGTCGAGCAGTTTCCCCGCGCGCCCGACAAACGGTTCACCGCGCAAATCCTCCTGCTCACCGGGTCCCTCGCCGATCAGCAGCACCTCCGCGTCGCGCGAACCCACGCCGAACACGACGTTGCGCCGCGTCTCGCACAGCGCACAGCGATTGCATTGACCGCACTCGTTTTCCAGTTCATCCCACGTCATAATGTCACCTGCAACAGTTTCAGCGCGTCCGTCACATTGCGCGCGTAGATCAGTTCCATGCCCGACGGCGCGGAAATCTTGCCCTTTGCCGTGTACGGCAGTAAAAACCGCGTGAATCCGAGCCTTGCCGCCTCAATTACGCGCAAATCCGTGCGCGAAACCGTGCGCAACTCCCCCGTCAATCCGACTTCGCCGACAGCGACGAGATCGTCGCCGACGGGCGTGTCGCGGTAACTCGACGCCGCCGCGAGTACCGTCGCGAGATCCGCGCCCTGCTCGTCGATCTCCAACCCGCCGACGACGTTGAAGTACACGTCGCACCCCGACAGGCGCAGTCCGCCGCGCTTTTCGAGTACGGCGATGAGCATGAGTGCGCGGTTGATCTCTATCCCCGTCGCGTTGCGGCGCGGATTGCTCTGCGCGCTCGGCGCGGCGAGTGCCTGAATCTCCGCAAGCAGCGGGCGCGTACCCTCGAGCACGCACGTGACGCACGTACCGGGCGTGTTGACAGGTCGACCCGACAGCAGTTGCTCCGACGGGTTCGGCACCTCTGCGATGCCGCGATCCGTCATCTCGAACACGCCGAGTTCGTTCGTCGAGCCGAAACGGTTCTTTTTCGCGCGCAGAACGCGAAACGTGCCGCCGCGCTCACCCTCGAATTGCAGCACGCAATCGACCATGTGTTCCAGCACCATGGGTCCCGCAATCGCGCCCTCTTTGTTGACGTGTCCTATCAAAAACACCGCCGTACCCTGCGATTTCGCGAGACGCATAAGGCTCATCGTGCAGTCCTTGACCTGCGTGACGCTGCCCGGCGCGGAGTTTGAGTCGGGGTTGTACAGCGTCTGTATCGAGTCGATGATGAGCATGTCGGGTTTCTGCTCCTCGGCGGCTGTAAGCACCTCGGTGATGTCGGTCTCGGCGAGTACGAAGATGTCCTCGCTCGTGACGCCGAGCCTGTCCGCGCGCAGACGAATCTGACGCATCGACTCCTCACCCGACACGTACAGTACGCGCCCGTGCGCCGCAACCGTCTCGCAGATTTGCAGCATGAGCGTCGATTTCCCGATACCCGGTGCGCCGCCGACGAGTATCAGCGAACCGACGACGACACCGCCGCCGAGTACGCGGTCGAACTCCGCAAGTCCCGTGCCGAACCGCATCTCCTCGGACGTTTCCACGTCGCGCAACGGCTTTGCGGAACCCGTGAATGTGCTTGTCCGCGCCGTTGCGCCGCGTGCTTTACCGCCGCGCGATATCGGCGTCGGCTCAGGCTCGATCTGCATCTCGGTAATCGTGTTCCAAGCACCGCAAGCGCGGCAACGCCCCTCCCACGACGGGGTCTCGTTGCCGCACTCCGAGCAAAAGTATACGGTTTTCTGTTTTGCCACTTTCTGTACCCCTTTTTCCCGTGTCAATATCGCTGTTGTCCGTAAAACGCGTCAATCTCTATCGCCTGCGCTCGTATAGCGAACCTATCTCGTGTAGGGGACGCCGCCCTCGGCGTCCCGTGTCTCGGGTCTGCGCATCGTCGGGGACGGGACGCCGAGGGCGGCGTCCCCTACGGCGTAACCCACGTCCAACCCTGCCCCCTTTCGGAAAGGGGGTGCCGACCGCAGTCGGCGGTGTTTGTTCCACGTCCAACCCGCGTCCTAATTGTTCATTTGTTCATTGTAAATTGTTAATTGACTGCAGGTATCCCGCAATCAGCGTCGCGGCGACTTTCAATCTGTACGCGTCGGTGCGCAGTAACGCCTCCTCGCGCACGTTCGACAAAAATCCGCACTCGACGAGTATCGCGGGGCATTTGATGTGGTTCATCAGCAGAATCGTGTCCTGAATCCGTATTGCCGCGCGCGTATTTGTCGGGTCGAGCGTCGCAGTCAGCAGTTCCTGCATGGTTTTCCCCCACTCCGCGCTGCGCTCTGTCGGCGCGTACAGCACCTGCGCGCCGTGAGGACCCGACGACGGGTACGTATTCTGGTGTATGCTCAGCAGTACCGCGCGTTCTGTGCCGTTGATGAGCGCGAGCCGCCGTTGCTGATCCTCCGATTTCATCTTGCGCAGCGTCGTCGAGGTCTCCGAATAGGCGAGGTCGTCGCTGTACCGCGTCATCACCGTGTTCACGCCGAAAAACGCGGCGATCAACTCCGCGCGCTTTGCGATATCCATGTTGAACTCGCTCTCGGGAACGCCTGTGATGCTCACCGCGCCGCCGTCCGCGCCGCCGTGACCCGCGTCGATGATGAGCGTCAACCCGCCGCTCCAATAGTTCGTTGACGACGCGGCTACACTGTCGCGGTGCCTGACTCCGCGCACCGCCGTGACAACCCCGATTGCGACGATGCACACGGCGAGAACTGCTGCAAGAATACGTTTTCGCATACTTAACACCTCGGATAAGTCTATGAGATGTCAAGGCGCGTTATGTGCTAATCTATATCGGTGTTGACCTCATCGGGCGGCGACATCAGCAGTTCGGGGTTTCGCAACAGATGCTTGAAATAGCGGTAAATCTGCGAGAAGTAGAACCCGTCGTTTTGCCGCTCGTCAATGACCATGTGCAGGTCGATGTAGTGCCGCGTGACGCTCTCGCCGTGCCTGTCAAGCTCGTAAGCCTTGCGTTTCGCGCCGAGCGTGATGAACATCGACAGGTTGCCGAAATTGTAGATGTGGTGGAACAGCCCCGGTAATCCCATCGAGCCGATATCCGTGATGATCACCGAACCGTGGAACGGGCTTGCCGCGATGAGTGCTTTCGGCAGTTTGCCGAAATAGTCGAGCAACGTCAGGAGCCATATCGCAAATTTCAAAAACAGGCGCGGCAACTTGTTGAATAACGCGGCGGCGGCATCGGTCGAGGTCGACGCGGTGCGCGCTTTCTCGATCTCCACGCCGATCTTGTTGTATATGTCGACGAGCGTGTCCGTGACCTCAAACGGCACCTTGATTGACGTCTCGGGCGCGTCCTGTTTCATCTCGGTCTTGACCGTCATGACCATCTCGGGGTGGAATCGCGCGTACGACCGCTGACCCGACACAAATCGGTTGAGCGCGGGGTATTTCGCGCACGTGCGCACGTACATCGCGACGATGAGGTGCAACATTCCGACACCGGGCATGTTCTGTTCGACGCGCAGTTTGCGCAAAAACTTATCAATCTCCGTGACCTCAATCGGGTCCACAAGTTGATTGCTCGCGTCGTTACGCTTGACCATTATATACGGCATCAGCCCGTGATACGGGTCGAGTGTGCGTATCCGTCTGCCGTCGCTACGGTCGCCCCAACGGCGTTTGTACGGTTTTTTCTGATCTTCCATGTTCCCTCCTTTGATGTCTGTTAATTTTTATTTAATATGCGCATTATTTTTGTCTGCGTTGGTTTGTACATAGTACCATATATCACAAAACATAGCAAGTTAAACTTGGTTTGCGGCGCAGACGCCGAAAATATGTCGACACCTTAATTTCAGATTCGCGTTGTCGTAGGGGCGGGTCTTGACCCGCCCGTTGTTGACTTGCGCAACGGGTCGGTCAAGACCGACCCCTACATAATAATTCGCGCTCGGTTTGCGTTAATTCTCCCCCGCCATCGCCGCGAACTCCGCTTCGTCAATCACTTTCACGCCGAGTTCCCGCGCTTTTGCGAGTTTCGACCCTGCGTCGTCGCCCGCGACTACGAGCGAGGTCTTTTTCGACACGCTCTTGCCCGCCTTGCCTCCGAGACGCTCGATGATATCCGCCGCCTCGTCGCGCGTCCACCGCGTCAGCGCGCCCGTCAGCACGACGGTCATGCCGCTGAACACGCCTGTTTCGAGCGGTTCGGACACCTCCGCCGTCATATCCACGCCCGCGTCGCGCAACCGCTCTATCAGCAACTGCGACGACTCGCGCGCGAGCCAACCAACGAGATACTGCGCGGTCACGCCGCCGATATCGTCGATCCGCGTCAGTTCCTCGACGGTCGCGGCGCGCACCGCGTCCATCGTGCCGAACGTCTTGGCGAGCAGCTTCGCCGCCGATTCGCCTATCTGCGGTATGCCGAGCGCGTTCAGCACCGCCGCAAGCCCGCGCGACTTCGATTTTTCGATAGCCGCGACGAGATTTTCCGCGGATTTTTTGCCGAACCGCGCGAGTTTCGTGAGTTCCGCGACATCGAGCGCGTACAAATCCGCCGCCGTCTCAATCAAATGCGCGTCGAGCAGCATCTGCACGACAGCCGTGCCGCAACCCTCGATGTCCATCGCGCGGCGCGAGCAAAAATGCTCAATCGTGCGCGAAATCTGCGCGGGACAACTCGCGTTGCGGCACCGTATCGCCGCTCCGCCCTCGTCACGTGACGCGGGTTCGCCGCACGCGGGGCAAATTGTCGGAAACGCATACGGCACAGCGTTTTCAGGGCGCAATGTCACGTTCACGGACAGCACTTCGGGGATTATCTCGCCCGCCTTGCGAATCAGCACCGTGTCGCCGATGCGGATATCGCGCTCGGCGATAAAATCGGCGTTGTGCAGCGACGCCGCCGACACCGTGGTACCCGCGAGCCGCACGGGTTCGGTGATCGCCTTTGGGGTCAGCACGCCTGTGCGCCCGACCTGAATCGTGATGTCGAGCAGCGTCGTCTCGCGCTCCTCAGGCGGGTACTTGTACGCAATCGCCCAGCGCGGAGCCTTCGCCGTGCCGCCGAGCGTGTCGCGCGCCGCGAGGTTGTTGACCTTGACGACCGCGCCGTCGATATCGTAGGCGTAATCGCCGCGCTCGTCGCCGATTCGCGCGATTTCGGCGGTGATTTCATCATTTTCACGCGCGATTTTGCTCGGTACGACCTCGAATCCGCACGTTTCGAGATATTCGAGCGACTGCTCGTGCGTCTCGAACGACACGCCGACCGCAGATTGCACGTTGAACGCGACGAACGCGAGTTCACGCGCCGCGCATATCGCGGGATCGAGTTGCCTGAGACTACCCGCCGCCGCGTTGCGCGGGTTCGCGAACAGCGTCTCCCCCGCTGTCTCCCGCGCCGCGTTGAGCCGCTCGAACACGGCGCGCGGCATGTACACCTCACCGCGCACGACCAGCTCGTCCGACCGCACCGCAAGGGTTTGCGGGATATTGTGAATCGTCAGTAGATTCGCGGTCACGTCCTCGCCGACCAATCCGTCGCCGCGCGTCGCACCGCGCGATATCGCGCCGTTCACGTAGTACAGCGCGACGGACAACCCGTCGATCTTCGGCTCGACCGTGTAACCGTCGCCCGCCGCGTTGACGCTTGTCCGTTCGGCGAACGCCGCGACCTCGCCCACGGTGAACACGTCCGTCAGACTCTGCAACGGCACGGTGTGCGCCACGGGCGAGAACGTCTCGGACGCGCGCCCGCCGACATGCTCCGTCGGCGAATCCGCGTCGCGCAGTTCGGGGTGCGCCGTCTCCAAGTCCGCGAGACGGTGTTTCAGCTCATCGTACTCGTAATCGGGTACGATCGGCGCGTCCGATTCATAATAGGCGCGGTCGAGTTCGGCGACGCGCACGCGCAGATGTGCAATCTCTTCCTGTGGGTTCATATTTCTCCGAATATTTGTTATTTCGCGTAGAATTGCGGCACTTTTCCGATGATCACGGACTCCGCAATCGCGATCTCCGTCACAACCGTCGCCGTCGTCGTGCCGCCGGGGATCAAAATGCTGATCTCGGTGGACACCTCGAGCGCGAGTTTGTAGTGCGTCTGGTTGATGCCGTAGTCCGACACCTCGTTGATGACGCGCACCGTCACGTCGTTCACGGACTGCACGCGCACAGGCAACGCGGGACCGCGCCCCGCGAACATCACGTTGCCCGTCAGATCGCCGAACTGCACACCCATGTCGGTGTTCACGAGGTTCAGGACGCTGACGGCGACGCGGTTCGACACGCGCGCTTGAAGCAGATTCATCTTCGCGGAATTGAGGACGAGCGCGGTGATATCGCCGTTGTAGTCGCGTTCGAGCGTCACGAACTCACCGTACTCCGCGCCGCCGTCCGTTATCTCGTCGCTCACCGCGTTGTTGACCGCGCGCAATACGTGTTCGCGCACCTGAGCTTTTGCGAGCAGCGTGAGCGTCGGGCGCGTGCGGTTCACGAGTATCGCGAGCGCGATACCGAACAGCAGCAGCAACACGCCGAGCGTGATCAGCACACGCGGTGCGCGCCCCGATTTCGCGGGTCGGCGCAACCGCCAAAGCGTTGCGGCAACAGGGCGGTGCGGGCGCAAAAGCAGCGGACGAAAAGGCATAATCTCACCTCCATGCAGTATATGCAAGGAGATGCGGGATTATTAGGGGCTTTGCCGCGTGTGCCTTGGTTCCCATGTGCGCAGGACGGAGACAAACCCCCGCCGTCTGCGGACGGCACCCCCTTTCCGAAAGGGGGCAAGGTTGGACGGGGCTACGACGACGGACGTTGGACGTTGGACGAGGGCAAAACCGACGCAAAAACTCCCGTCCAACGTCCATCGTCCCTGCCGCCTTTCCGAAAGGGGGTGCCGCTCGCAAGCGGCAGGGGTTTGCCCCTCGTCCAATTCCCGCCACGCACCATATCCCTTATCTGTTATCTGTCAACTGCGCCGCCGCCGCGATGACGCCAAGCCGTCCCGCTTCAAACGTCAATCCGCCTTGCAAATACACGCAATACGGCTCACGGAGCGGTGCGTCCGCCGACAGTTCTATCGACGCGCCCGCGACGAACGTACCCGCCGCCATGATCACGTCGCAGTCGTACCCGGGCATCGCCCACGGTTCGGGCGTTACGAACGAATCGACGGGCGACGATGCCTGAATCCCGCCGCAGAACGCGCGCAGACGCTCCGCCGTGCCGAGTGTGAGCGATTGTATGATGTCGCCGCGCGGCTCGTCCCAGCTCGGCGAGACCTCGAACCCCATCAATTCGTACAATCGCGCGGCGAACACGGCGGTTTTGAGTGCCTGCGCCGTCACGTGCGGTGCGGTGAAAAAGCCTTGGAACAACAGGCGATTTTGTCCGAGCGTCGCACCGACCTCGCCGCCGATACCGGGGCTTGTGAGCCGTTGCGCCGCCGCGTCTACCAAATCCTGCCGCCCCGCAATATAACCGCCCGTCGGGGCAAGTCCGCCGCCCGCGTTCTTTATCAGTGACCCCGCGACGAGGTCGGCACCGACGGCGCACGGCTCCGCAATATCGACAAATTCGCCGTAGCAGTTGTCGACGATCACCACGGCGCGCGGGTTCGCGGCGTGAACCGCGTCCGCAATCGCGCGTATGTCGCCGAGCGACAGCGCGGCGCGCTGACTGTACCCGCGCGAACGCTGTACCAACACGGCGGCAACGCTTGAATCACTTGCAGCGGAACGAATTGCGTCAATATCGGCGCATCCGCCGTTCATCGGCACCTCGCGGTACGCAACACCCCAGTCGCGCAGGGTTCCCACGCCGCCGCCCGTGATGCCTATCGCGGTTTGCAGCGTGTCGTACGGCTTGCCCGTCGCGGACAGCAGCGTGTCGCCCGGGCGCAGACACGCGAACAGCGCGGTCGTCAGCGCGTGCGTGCCGTTCGCAAACGCGATACGCACAAGCGCGGCTTCGGCACCGAACACGTCCGCGAACACGCGGTCGAGCGTCTCGCGCCCACGGTCGTCGTACCCGTAACCCGTCGTCCCCGCGAAGTGCGTCTCCGACACGCGGTTGCGACGGAACGCGTCGAGTACGCGCGACGTGTTCTCAAGCGCGAGTTCGTCAATCGCGGCAAGACGCGGCGCAATGTCGCGCATCGCTTGTGCCGCAAGAGTTTCTATATTGTTATCCGTCATGATCAACGTCCAAACTCAAATTTTCGCACAAAATTCGCGTACCCCTCGCCGGTCTCGTACATCTCGACGCGCTCAATCCGCGCCGTGAACGGCTCGAATGATCGCGCGAGTATCGGCACGGCGCGCTCGATGTACTCGGGTTCGCCCATGCGCATCGTCACATGCGGCACCCAACCGTCGGGTGCGTCGTTGATGCGTCCGAGCAGGTTGCGTTCGAGCGTCAACAGCGGTTCGCTCGGCAACGGCGCGAGAAACAGCACCGCGAGTCCGAACAGTCCGACGTGTCCGATCCCGATATCGAACGCGGGCGTTGCGGCGCAGACGCTTTCGATGTGTTCCCGCATCGTGTCGAGCGGTGTGTCGGGTCCCGCGAGCGTGATGTGGAACGGCACGAGATGCGTGTACTCGAACCCACGCGCGGTCAGCTCGTCCGAAAGCGCGGCGAGCCGCGCCTGCGACACGTCGTCGAGCACCGCAATCAGATATAATTCGCCCACTATTCGCCGTACCTGTCCGCAATTTCCGCGAGAAACGCCCGCGCGAGCGCGAGAACGTCCTCGATGTCGGACAATTTCGCGATACACGCCGCCGAGTGCAGATTCCGCACGGGTGCCGCTATGCCGACGATTTTCGCGCCCGACGCGGCTTTTTGGAACGCGGCACCGTCCGTGCCGCCCGATACGTACTCTTTCGTCTGCCATTTTATGTCATGCTTCGCCGCCGTGTCGCGCGCGAGGTTCCACAGTTCGCGGTCGTATATCGCGCCGCCGTCCATGAACGGCGACACCGCGCCGTTGCCGAGTTTGCAGACTTTTTTCGCGTCCGACACGCCCGCCAGATCAGCCGCCGTCGTACCTTCCAAAATCACCGCGATATCGGGTTGCACACGGTGAGCCGCGACGCGCGCGCCGCGCGTACCGACCTCCTCCTGCACCGTGAAAACCAGCGTGCAGTCGATGGGTGCGTTTTCCATAAGTTTCAGCAGCGCGGCACAACCCACGCGGTCGTCAATCGCCTTTGAGCGCACGAATCCGTCGCCGAATTCGAGAAAATCCGCGTCAAACGTCGCCGTGTCGCCGAGCGAAATGTGTTGCAGCGCAGTCTCTTTCGACGTTGCGCCGATATCGACGTATAAATCCGCGACATCGATCGCGCGTTCGCGGTCTGGCTTCGGCACAAGATGCACGGGCTTCATGCCGATAACGCCCGCGACCTCACCGAACCACACGCGTTTGCCCGGCAGAACGCGCTTGTCGATGCCGCCGACACACGAGAATTTTATCATACCGTCGTCCGTGACGTGCGTCGCGATAAGACCCACCTCGTCCATGTGCGCCGCGAACGCGATTTTTTGCGACGAACGCCGCGCGCCGCTCACGGTCACAATCACGTTGCCGAGCGCGTCGACGAACGTCTCATGCGCGTATTTTTGCGCGTATTCCGTGACAAATTCGCGAACCGCGCCCTCGTCTCCCGACACGCCGCTTAGTGCGCACAGCGTTTTCAGCAGTTCAAGCATTGATAACACCGCCTTTCAGCGTTTCCGCTATAATCTCGGCGAGCGCGTCAACGTCGCGCAGGTCGAGCGTCTCGGACGGCGTGTGCATGTACCGCAGCGGCAGTCCGAGCAGCGCGGTGACTACGCCGTCGCGCGCGAGTTGAATCTCCGCCGCGTTCGTACCCGATTGCCCCTCGCCGTTCGCAAAGATTTGCAGCGGCTTGCCGATTTTTTCGGCGATTGCGATGATCTTTTTCGAGAACGCGCGGTCGGCGTTCGGGCAGAGGTCGATGGACGCGCCCGAGCCGAGTTTCGCCGTCTCGTGCGGTTTCAAATCGGGCTGATCACCAAACGTCACGTCCGCGACGATTGCGAAATCAGGGTTTATCGCGTATGCCGCGGGTTGCGCGCCGCGTGTGCCGACCTCCTCTTGCGTACTCGCGAGCACGTACACGTCGAAGTCGAGCGGCGTGTCGCCGAGCTTGTCCAACGCCGCGACTATTGCCGCGAAACACGCGCGGTCGTCGAGTGCCTTACCCATGAAGAAGTGTTCGCCTATCGACGTTGACGGCACCGCGAATACGGCAGGCGTGCCGACGGGTACGGACACGCCGCCGACGTCGAGCCGCAAATCCTCGATTTTTTGCGCCTTGTCCGACTCCCCCGCCGCGAGAACATGCGGCGGCATCACGTCGACGACACCGAAAATCGGCGGCTCGGTCAGAATCTTCAGCGTCGACGCGGGCAGTACGCGCGGGTCTACCCCGCCGATATTCGAGAACCGCAGAAAACCCGCGTCCTCACCCGTGATCACGAACCCGATCTCGTCGATGTGCGCGTCCAAAAGTACGCGTTTCGCGCCCTCGCGCCCACACGGACGGCGCGCGATCACGCTCCCGAGCGGGTCGACCGTCACCTCCGCGCAGTATGGGCGCAGCAACTCCGCCGCGAGTTCCGCGACGGGCTGCTCAAACCCCGACGGTGCGTCGGTTGCCGACAGGCGTTGCAAGATGTCGATTAGTTCCAATGCTCCCACTCCCTTGTATGTAGATTTGATGATATAAACCGAATATCTTTCGCAGGGGCGGGTCTTGACCCGCCCGCTTGCGCGGAATAGAATTGTACGGCGGGTCGGTCAAGACCGACCCCTACAAAGTGTGCGTTGTTTTCTCTCGATGCGCGTCAGGATTTTTATTTCCGCAATGTGTTTCGGTTTGTGTAGGGGCGACCCTGTGTGGTTGCCTGTGTGGTATGCAAAACCCCGACGGGCGACCAATGGTCGCCCCTACGGCACTGCCCCGTAACCCTCGTCCTACCCGCGTAACTGTTAACTGTTAATTGTTAATTGTTAACTGACATCGTGCCGTCCGCAGACGGCGGGGGTTTGTCCCCCGTCCACAACTCTCGTCTTGATTGTCAATTGTCCATTGCCCAAACTATGCTCTTAAAATACTCGCCGCGCTCCTCGAAATTACGAAAGCGGTCGAACGAGGTTGACGCTGGCGACAGCATCACGATATCGCCGTCTCGCGCTATCTCACGCGCTTTCGCGACCGCACCCTCGAATGTCGGCTCCTCGTAAATCGCGGGTGAGCCGCTGTATTCGGCGCAGTTTTCGACCGATGCGCGGATTTTATCGGCGGTCATGCCCGTTATCACAAGCGCGGCGACGTGCTTGATAATCTCGGACCCGATCTCGTCGTACGCGATGCCCTTGTCCTTGCCGCCCGCTATGAGTATGATCTTTTGCCCGAACGAGCGCAATCCCGCAATCGTCCGCGTCGGACTTGACGACGCGGAGTCGTTGTAATATCTCACATTTTCAAATTCGCGCACGAACTCGATACGGTTCGCGACGCCGCTGAACTCGCGCGCGACGCGTCGCACAGTCTCAGCGGAGACCTGCCCGAGCGTCGCGGCGATTGCGGCGCAGTAGTTTTCCACGTTATGTATGCCGTGAATACGAATCTCGCGCGTGTCGAGAATCGGCTCGGCGGGGTCGCCCGCGTATATAGTGCCGTTGCGCGTGAACACACCGCCGCGCGGTTCCGATTGCCGCGAAAAGTACGTTATCGGAGCGCGCGCGATATCCGCGAAACCGCGCGTCACCGCGTTGTCGGCGTTCAAAACGAGCCGCGCGTCCGCGTTCTGGTACGCGAAAATCCGCGTTTTCGCGGCGATGTACTCGTCCAAATCGCTGTGCAGGTCGAGATGGTTCGGCGTGACGTTAGTGACGACCGCGATATCGGGGCTGCGCGTAAACGTCATCAGTTGGAACGACGACAGTTCCAGCACCGCAACGTCGTTCGGCGACATCTCACCCGCGTGTTCGAGCAGCGGCGTGCCGATGTTGCCGCCGAGCCATACGCGTTTCCCCTCGGCGCGCAGAAATTCCGAGATGAGCGTCGTCGTCGTCGTTTTCCCGTCCGAACCCGTCACCGCAATGATTTTGCACGGGCAGACCTCGAAAAACAGCTCCATCTCGCTCGTGAGTTCGGCACCGCGCGCCACCGCCGCCGCGATCTCCGCCGTGCGCGGCATAAGCCCCGGTGTGCGGAATATCACGTCCTCGTCGAGCCGCGCGAGGTAGTCCTCACCGCAGATGAACCGTGCTCCGCGCGATTCGTAATCGTCAGCCGACGCGTCGAGTTTGCCGCGTTCCGACTTATCCCGCACTGTGATGTTCAAACCCGCGTCGAGCAGCATACGCACGAGCGGACGATTGGACACGCCGAAACCGAGCACCGCGAACGTCTTTCCGCGCCGCGCCGCGCAATATTCATTAAAAGTCATAGCCATTATATCACCCTGCGGTATTTTACCACATGCGATATCAGAAATCAATGCGAATTTCGTCGGGCGTTACAGCAGCGACCGTATCGCGCCGTCGTACGCGTCCTTGTCCTGCACCCCGACAAACCGCTGCACCTCCGCGCCGTCGCGGAACAAGATAACGGTCGGGATTGCGGACACGCCGTACTCAATCGCCGTCGTCTCGTTCGCGTCCACGTCGAGCTTCGCGACCGTCGCGCGCCCCGCGTAGTCGTCCGCAAGTTCCGAGATGACGGGCGCGACCATCTTGCACGGTCCGCACCAGTCCGCCCAGAAATCGACGAGCGTCACGCCCGCCGCGATTTGCGCGTCAAAATCCGCGCTCGTGATAACCTTTGTCGCCATGTTGAACCTCCGATTTTGTGTTATGTTGATATCTGCTGTACTATACTGTAATTGTATCATATTATGCCGCGTTTGTGAAGTATTACGCATAAAAAACACTGCGGGTCGTGCAACCCGCAGTGTTTTGATGTTTGGATCGACTATTTCAGCGGCATACCCGCTTTGTCCCTGAAACTGCCAACGAGAATCAGGATCAAATCTACAACCCAACCAATGCCGAACAGCCCTGCCGAGATGAGCCAGATGAAGCCCGTGCCGCCTTTGCCGACATAGAAGCGGTGAACTCCCAACCCTCCGAGAAACAGGCACAGGAAAAACGCCGTCCACTTGCTCTTCTGCGGATACACAAGACCGCCGAGCGTGTTTGTGTTCGTATTTGTGTTCGCATTCGTGATGTTTACGTTGATTTGCGGTTGCTGCTGTACCTTGATCTGTGTTCCGCAATTCGGACAACTTGCCGCCTGATCGCTGACCTCTTTCCCGCACTCAGGGCATTGAATCATTGCCATGGTTTCCCTCCTGTATGTTTAAGTGTCGACATTATAAACCACGTTTTGCGTTTTGTCAATTCTTTTTGTGTGTTTTCTCCAAAATGTTGCGCAACTTATATAGAATTACTTTCGAGGTGAGCTTATATATGATTTTCGGAGAAGTGTTGCGCGATCTCTTGGATGAGAGCGGACTTTCGCAGAAGCAACTCGCGGCAAAGTTGAACATCGCGCCGTCGACGCTCGGCAACTACGTGCGAAACGAGCGCGAACCCGACTTTAAGACGCTGAAACGGTTCGCGGAATTTTTCAACGTCACGGTTGACTATCTGCTGGACAACCGAACCGCGCAGGGGCTGTCGCGCGCGGAGACGGAACTGCTGCGCGTATTTCGCACGCTGACGACAGAGCATCAGCAAATTTACATTGAACAGGGAAAAGCGTTCAGCAAAAAGCGCGGTGAATCGTAATTCACCGCGCTTTTTTAGATGTCAGAGGTTAGATGTGAGAGGTTAGACCGTGGGCAGGACGTAGGGGCAGGGTAAACCCGCCCTTTATCCTTGTCTAAAACGCACTATTACATCGCGTCCGTATTCTCTGTGATACACACCGTAGGCGTGGTTCGCAGTTCATATATGAGTTCAATATATGTCGCATACGGAAGCGCGACGCTGAACGTGTGCGGCAGGTTTTCAACATGCCACTTGGTTTCCGCAAGACCGAGCGGTATGTACTTGCGGATAATGCCGATGACGGCAATCTTGTAGCTGTTCGAGTACGCATCTAATGTGAACGATGTTTGCCAAAGTGTACCCTCGTCGCCGCTGAATTGTCTGAGCCGCTCAGAAGTCCACTCGCTACGGAGCAAGTCGATAGCCGCCTGAATGCGCTGCTTGCCGACAAATTGGAGAAACCCGAGACGACGCCTCTCCGTTTCCAGTTCCATGATTTTTGTTTCAAGCTCTATCAAGTCGGTGCCGAACGCCATCGCAAATGCCCTCGATTATATCATAAGATAACCTATTATAGCATCAAATCCGCCCGTTGCGCAACCTTTTTCACACCGCCGCCGCGCGCAGACGCTCCGCAATCGCCCGCACCCTCGGTTCGTCGCGTATCGTCAACAACAGCGCGCGTTCACGCAACCTCGTCTCGGGCAGCTCCGCCTTTTCGGGGTAGTCGGGATAGCACTCGATGCGCTGCAACAGGTCGAGCGTTCCCCCGCGCTGATCCGAACGCGCTTCAAAACCGCGCCGCAGTACGGATGTGTACACCGCGCCGTCGGGTATCGTGTCGCTCTCGATCGCGTAGTCGGCGGCGCGCTCGAGGTAGTCTATCGCGCGGCTCACGTCGCCGTCCGTGAGCGCGAGTTCCGCCATCGAGCGGTAGCAATACGACGCGCGGAACGGCATGGTGCAATAGTCGCCCTCGTCGCGCAGCAGCTCAATCGCGTCCACGCCGATTTGCAGAATGCGAATGCGCTCCGCGTTCGTGAAGCCGAACACATCGTCGTCCGTGTCGAACACGTACGTGTCGGTCGGCGCGGCGAACCGCGATATCGCGAAAATCTCGTAGGCGTTGCGCGCGAGCAGCGTCTGTATGTGCTGCAACTGCTCCGCGCCGCGCGTGACCGTCGCGAGCAGTTTTTCGCGGTCGTCTACCGAGACGAGGTTTTGCGCCTCGACAACGGCGCGGTCACGCAGTCCCGCGCGGAAGCACACGCCAGCGAGTGCCGACTGCGCCTGAATTTGCAGTTCGGCGTTATCTGCGTACTTGACGATGCGCTCGTACAGCGCGATAGCCTCGTCGAAGCACCCGTCCGAGAGTTGCTCGTCGCCCCGCTCACTCACGAGCGAGTTGGCGAGCCAATACATCAAGAACCACTCGTTCGGGTATTTTTTCAGCGCGTCGCGGTATACGTCAGCCGCGCGGTCGAGCGACTCCGCCGAGCCGTCGGATTCGCCGCGCCGCCGTGCGTACTCGACAACGAAGCCCGCCAGTTCCTCCTGTCGGCGCACCTCGTCCATGCCCATCAACTCATCGACGCTGACGCGGAAAAAGACCGCGATGCTCGGCAACAGCGTGATATCGGGGTAGCCCTCGCCGCGCTCCCACTTGGACACCGCCTGAAACGACACACCGAGTGCGCCCGCCAAATCCTCCTGCGTCATATCCCGCTCGCGCCGCAGTCTGCGCAGATTCGTTCCGATATTCATTGCAATACCTCCTTTATTTTTAGTTCTGCACACAGTATACACCGCACGGATAGGTGGCGCAATAACCGCACTGTTGAGAATTTTTCTACGATGCGTTGAATCGGTGCCTATCAGTGACCTGTCCCGTCCGCGAACGGCTCGTATTGCTCGATCACCGACGCTATCTCGGCGCACGTTTCCGCATATTGCGCAAGCTCGTCGAGTTGCTCGCGGACGCAGGTTAGCCACGTGCCGTATATGCCGTTCTCGAAGTCCGTCGTCACGCCCTCGATGAACATCGACGTGTAGGTGTAAACGCCCGATATCGCGTCGAACTGCCGCGCGTAATCAAGCCCGCGCACCGCGTACCGCGCCGCCGCGTCGCCGTCCCCCGATTCGGCACTGCACCCCGCAAGCCGTACGTTGACGATCGCAAGCTCCTGAAACATAAAACCGCAGTCGCCGTCCTCGAAGAACAGTTCAAGAAACGCAAGGCATTTCTTGTACATCGCGGCGCGCGCCGTGCGGTCTGACACTCTCGACGGATAGATGCGCAGTTTCGGTATCAGCGTGTCGAACGCGTTCCATATCGTTTGGCGGAACTGCGCGTGCCACTCGTCGTCTTTCAGCATACGCAACCGCAATTCGGGCTCGGTGTACAAATTCCTGCTCGGGAACTCGGAGATCACTTTCTCCGCTTTTTCCGTCTCACCCCGCGCCGTGTAGACGGCAATCAGGGTGTACGCCGCCGAGAACCGCCAACCCGCCACCGTACACTCGTCGCGCACCCGCGTGCAGAGACGGATCAGCTCGTCGCCGTGCGTCACGAAGCCGTACGGTCCGCCCGCGTGCATGTTCTCGTTCTCCAACGCGCTGATATAGCTGCCTATCGCGTCCCAGTTGTTCGGAAATGCGGCGTACATCTCCCGCGCCGCGCGCAGACTCTCCGCGTCGTCTCCGATAAGCGCGGATCGCTGTATCTCCTCCGCGTACGCCGCAAGCCGTTCCTCGTCGCGCACCCTGTCGACACCGAGCACCGTGTCCGTCGTCACGCCGAAATAGTCCGCTATCGGCGCGATCATCGTCACGTCGGGCAGATTTTCACCGCGCTCCCACTTGGATATCGCCTGTGCGGACACGTTCAGACGCTCCGCGAGTTGATCCTGCGTGAGATCGCGGGCGCGGCGCAGTGCTTTGATGGATTCGCCGATAAAATTCGTCATTGTCGTCACTCCGTTCGTTTTCGTTGAGGACAGTATACCGCAAAACGCGTGTCGGCGCAATATCCGCGCTCGACAGCACGCTAAACCGACGGTTGAGCGCGAACGCCGCGTCTTGTTCCGATTTTTACAATTATTCTTGCCCCTCCCCTGCTACAATAACATTCACAGACAACGAGGTCGTGCCGCAGGGCGCGTCTCGTTGTTCATTTTACGGCAAATCACGGCGAAAACACTAAGAAGTCGGAGGGGAATCATGAAAGCGAACAAGAAAATGGGGCTGGGTTCCGGCGTTGCCGTCTGCATGGGGCTTATCGTGGCGACGAGCTGTCTCGTGTCGCTCGGGCAGGGCGCGGGGCTTGCGGGGAAAAATTTCGTCGTACCGCTCATCATCGTCGCAGTTCTCAACACATTCGTCGCTCTGTCGTTTTCCGAGATGCACACGATGATGCCCGAGGTGACGGGCGGTCTCGGGCAGTACATGCTCGTCGGGCTGGGACCGTGGGCGTCGATCGTGTCGAACGTGTCGGCGTACGTGTTCGTGTCGTTCTTCTCGCTGTCCGTCGAACTGATGATGTGCGGCATCGTGCTGAACGGGCTGATACCC
The DNA here is from genome assembly GCA_031261585.1 of Oscillospiraceae bacterium. Taxonomy (GTDB): domain Bacteria; phylum Bacillota; class Clostridia; order Oscillospirales; family Oscillospiraceae; genus JAIRRO01. The sequence goes on along the minus strand of JAISJJ010000105.1, from coordinate 260 downwards.
GCGATACCCGCCGCCGTGTTCTCGCTGCTGATCATCGTGCTGCTGTTCGCCGTGAACCTGTTCGGCGTGGACATCTTCTCAAAGGTACAGAACATCACGGTCGTGCTGCTGATCGGCTCGATGTTCGTGATGGGCATTATGGCGATTCTGCGCATGGGAACGGGCATGTCAATCCCGCCCGAGGCGATGGAAGCCGCGCCGATGCGGTCGTTCGGAGACATTGTGAGTCTCGCCGCGCTCGCGTTCTGGCTGTTCATCGG
>JAISJJ010000098.1 GCA_031261585.1 Oscillospiraceae bacterium | reverse complement strand
CAAGCGGCGGGGGTTTGCCCCCGTCCAACGTCCAAACGTCCCTCGTCCCCGCCCCCTTTCGGAAAGGTGTGCCGACCGCAGTCGGCGGGCTTTGCCCCCCAACAACGCAAAAAGGGCGGGGTCAACCCCGCCCTTTCGATATGCGATTCGCTGTTTACAGATCCAAATAGCTGTCCGCATACAACGTGTTGCCCTTGATCACGTCGGCGGAGCGCACGGCTTCCATGAGTCGGCGGTCGCAGGGGTTCGCTATTGCGGAGGTCAGACCCGCGTACATCGCCATCGCCATGACCACGCCGTCCATGATCGGGCGCAGTTCTTTCGGCATCATGTTTGAGCAGTTGGACAGTCCGCCCGTGGAGTTCAGCCCCATGTCGGAGAGCTGACGGATGAAGTCCAGCACTTCGAGTTGCTTGTCCTGCATGCCCTTGATGACGAGGAACAGCGGGTCGAACCACAGATCCTCGGGGTCCATGCCGAGACCCATACCGCGCTCCAACAGCTCCTGACAGTAGCCCATGCGCTCGTCGTTGTCGGCGGAGATGCCCTCTTTCGAGCAGAGCGCGAGGACAATCGCGTCGTTCGCGGCGGCGAGGTCGATGTTCTCGATGCGGTCGCCCGCGTCGGCGGAGTTGACTATCGGTTTGCCCTTTGTGCGGTTGTAGACGGCGATACCCGCCTCTATTGCGCGCTTGTTCGATGTGTCGAGACAGAGCGGGACGTTGTCGCACGCGCCCTGAATCGTCTGCACCGCCCACTGCATGAGTTCCTCGCCGCCCTTTTCCTGCGGTCCGATGTTCACGTCGAGGTACGTCGCGCCCGCGGCGAGTTGCTCCTGCGCGCGCTTGATGATCGGTTCGGGGTCGCGCTCAGCCATCGCCTTTTTGATGACGGGCGAGATACAGTGGATGCGCTCGCCGATGATGATGAATTTACCCATGTGATTGACCTCCTATTTATGTTGGCGGTGCGTTGCCGCGAATAAGTGTTGCGTTGGATGGGGGCAAACCCCCGCCGTCTGCGGACGGCACCCCCTTTCCGAAAGGGGGCAAGGTTGGACGAGGGATTGCGGGGACGAGGGGACGTAGGATAACGGGTCGTAGGGGCGACCATTGGTCGCCCGTGGAGCAATTGCAACGGCGGACGGGCGACCAATGGTCGCCCCTACGTGTTGCGGGGTTTATGCGCGGTGCGTTTTTCCGTAGGGGTCGATGTCCACATCGACCCTCGCGGGATATTCGGTGTTACTCAGGGACGATGTGGACATCGTCCCCTACGAAAGACGTTTTTGCGCGATTTGTCGTCCCGTTCCCGTTAATTGCCGTGTTACGCGACCAGTTCCTTGAAGAACTTCACCAGCTCGACCGCCTCGTTCGGAGCGACGATGATCTTCCAGCCAGGGAGTTTTTCCTCGAGTTCGCCTTTTAGGACGGCGACTTTGCCGGGGATTACGAGGGTGCGCGACTTGATCTTGTTCTCGATCTCAAAGTCCTTGATGAATTTAGCGATGGAGCCGCTGGACAGCTTGCCCGCCGCCCACGCGGTCAGCACCGAGTAGCCGCCCGCGTCCGAGATGAGCAGGTTCAGCGGTACGCCGCTGCGTTCGAGTTCGCCCGAGACGACGAAGTACGTCAGCGCGAAATCGACGGTCGTGACGCACAGCGCGTTCTCGTCCGCGCCGTTGATTTTGTAGATGCCGGGTTCGACCTTCATCGGCTTCTGCGGGTCGGTGTAGATGTTCTGGCGCAGTCCGAACAGCGGGAGTGCCTGCGCGTAGTTGAGCGAATCGACGACGATGATCGAGCCGTATTTCTCGGTGAACACCGCCGCGAGCGCGGTTTGCAGACGCGCGTCGTCCGCGATTTCGCTGAGATTCACAAGCGACGGATAGCCGAACGTGCGGTCGTTGTCTTTGAGCGCGGCGCGGCGCACCTGAACGGCGGCGGCGAATGTCTCCTTGACCGAGCCGAGCGTCACGTCGATGATGATGTTCTTCACGCCGAGCTTTTCGAGTGCGGCGACAGCGTCGTACAGCTCCTCGATGTTCGCGCCGCCCACGAGCAGCGTACAGTCAGCACCCGCGAGAGGTGCGAACTCAGCGGCGTTCGCGAGGGTCACACCGCCGATGATAACGCGGTCGCCCGCGACGGCGAGTGCGGCTTTCGCGCTGTCGGCGGACTGCGCCGCGAGGATTATACCGCGATTTTCGGCGGCGGCTTTTTTGACGGTCTCGACGAATTGCGCGGTGTCGCCGTGGTCGAGAACGTACAGGAACTCGGTTGTCATGCGCTCGCCGAGACGGTCGTAGTCCACCTTGCGGATACCGTCGATCTTCTTATCGAAGCTGTGCGGGCAGACGGTGACGGCGTACAGGTTTGTCGACACGAACGTCTTTTCGTGGCGGAACAGCACGGTCTCGCCGCCGAGCGTGAACTTGTCGTCGCCCGTGCCGACCGTGAACTTCTTCATCGGGGGCGCGGTCGCGTCGCCGAGCGCGGCGAGTGCGTCGTCGGACATGTGCGGGCATTTTGAGATGTCGAGCGCGCCCTGTGCGACTTTCATCGCGAACGCCATACACGTCGGGTTGCCGCAGTCCTTGCAGTTGGTTTTCGGCGTGAGTTTGAAGATATCTAAACCTTTGAGTGCCATTTCTTATTATCC
>JAISJJ010000048.1 GCA_031261585.1 Oscillospiraceae bacterium | reverse complement strand
CTCGCAAGCGGCGGGGGTTTGCCCCGTCCTGTTTTCGTCCACGCAACCCCGTCCCCTCGTCCCCTCTCTAACCTCTAATCTCTAACATCTACAAAATCGGAGGTCCACTATATGTCCACGTTGAAGTATTGGGTGTGGCTGAGCGCGTTGTCGGGCGTTTCGGCGGCATCGGCGGGTGCGCTGTTGCGCCGATTCGCGACACCCGAGGCGATATATTTCGCGCACGAGCGCGAGATACGCGAGGTGCCTGATCTGACCACGAACGCCGTACAGGCGTTGCGCGTCAAGGACTTGGAGGACGCGAACCGCATACTCGGAGACTGCGAGCGGCTCGGCGTGCGCATACTGACGCTTCAAGACGCGGAATATCCCGAGCGGCTGCGGAATATCTATGACGCGCCTGTTGTGCTGTACGTGCGCGGTCGGTTGCCCGCGATTGACAACGAGCCGATTGTCGCCGTCGTTGGCACGCGCACCTGCACACCGTACGGCATAAGCAGCGCGGACAAGATCGGCTACGGTATCGCGCGGCGCGGTATCACCGTGACGACAGGTCTCGCGCGCGGAGTGGACACCGCGGCGGCTGTCGGTGCGTTGCGCGGCGGCGGACGCGTGATCGGTATCGTGGGCGGCGGTGTCGACGTGATTTACCCCGCCGAGAACGCGCAGTTGTACGAGGACGTTGCGGCGTCGGGCGCGATAATCTCGGAGTACCCGCCGGGTACGCGCCCCGAGGGGACGCATTTCCCCGTGCGCAACCGCATTTTGAGCGGTATATCGCTCGGTGTCGCGGTGATCGAGGCACCGTTGCGGTCGGGCGCGCTGATAACCGCGTCTCATGCGCTGGAACAGGGGCGCGACGTGTTCGCGGTACCGGGCAACGTCGATTCCGTGTCGTCGGCGGGCGCGAATCGGCTCTTGCGCGATGGGGCGATACCGCTCACATCGGCGGCGGACATCGCGCGCGAGTATATTGACCTGTTCCCCGACAAGATTACGCCCGAAGCACCGCGCGTCTCACCCGCGCAACGCGCCGAACGACGCGCCGCCGAGCCGATTTCACCGCGCCCGAAACCCGAAAATATTGAATCCGAGGTTGACAAACCGCCCGATGCGGTATATAGTGAAAGTCCTGCGTCGCGCTCGGCGCGGATTGACGGGATCGCCGCGACGCTCGCGGAACCCGACAAGACGGTGTTTTTGACGGTGGCGCGCCTGTCCGAGGGCGGCACCGCGCACCTCGACGATGTGATCGCGCAGTCTGAACTCGCCGCCGCCGACGTGCTGTCCGCCATGACAATGCTCGAAATCGACGGACACGTGAAAAACACAGGCGCGGGAATGTTTACAATTAACAATTAACAATGAATAATTAACAATTGGGGACGCGCGGGACGGTGGACGAGGACAGGACAGAACCACGACCGTGTTTGATAAAACCATTATAGATAAGGAACAACAATGGCAAAAAACGATTTGGTAATACTCGAATCACCGCACAAGGCGAAAACCGTCGCGGGATTCCTCGGACCGAACTTCAACGTCACGGCGTCGGGCGGACATCTGCGCGACCTGCCGAAGTCGAAGCTCGGCGTGGACATCGAGAACGGTTTCGAGCCTGTCTACGTGCCTGTGACGGGGCGCGACACCGCGATCAAGGATTTGCGCGCGGCGGCGGCGAAAGCCGACCTCGTCTATCTCGCGACCGACCCCGACCGCGAGGGCGAAGCCATAGCGTGGCACCTAAAAGAGCTGCTCGAACTGGATGACGCGCGCGTTCTGCGCGTGACGTTCAACGAGATCACGAAAAAAGTCGTGCAGGAGGGTATGCAGACCCCGCGCAAGATCGACGACGACCTCGTGAACGCGCAACAGGCGCGGCGCATACTCGACCGCATCGTCGGCTATCAGCTCTCGCCGCTGCTGTGGCGCAAGATTCGGCGCGGACTGTCGGCGGGACGCGTGCAGTCGGCGGCACTCGGTATCGTCACCGACCGCGAGATGGAGATACGCGCGTTTATCCCCGACGAGTACTGGCACCTCGACGCCGATCTGAAACTCGCGAGCGGCGCGGTGTTCACGGCGCGGTACCACGGCACGACGAAGAAAAAGGAGACACTGCGCTCGGCTGAGGAGGTCGCCGCCGTCGTCGACGCGACGAGCAAATCGCCGTTCACGATACAGAGCGTCAAGCGCGGAGATCGGCACTCGAACCCGTCGCCCCCGTTCATCACGTCGAGCCTGTTGCAGGAAGCATCGCGCAAACTCGGCATGACGCCGCGCCGCGCCATGTCCATCGCGCAGTCGCTGTACGAGGGCGTTGACGTGCGCGGCGAGGGTACCGTCGGTCTGATCACGTACATGCGCACGGATTCACTGCGCCTGTCAGAGGAAGCACTCGCCGACGCGGAGAAGCTGATCCGCTCACGCTACGGCGACGACTACTACCCCGGCAAACCCACACACTACAAGACCGAAGCGGGCGCGCAGGACGCGCACGAGGCGATTCGCCCGTCAAACGTCCATCTCACGCCCGACGAGATACGCGCGAGTCTGAATCAGGATCAATATCGGCTCTACAAGCTGATTTGGAGCCGTTTCCTCGCGTCGCAGATGTCCGCCGCGATTTACGACAGCGTGACGGTGGACGTGGAGAGCGCGGGTCATCTGTTCCGCGCGAACCACACGGCGGTCAAGTTCCCCGGTTACATGGCGGTGTACGTCGAGGGCGCGGACGAGGACGAGGAGACCGCGAAATCGCCGTTGCCGAACCTCACATCGGGCGAGATCGCGCAATTGTTGGAGTTCAAGCGCGAGCAGAAGTTCACGCTGCCTCCGCCGCGATACACGGAAGCGACGCTGATACAGGCGATGAAGGACTCGGGCATAGGTCGTCCGAGTACCTACGCCGCAACGGTTTCCACGATTATGGATCGCCGTTATGTCAAGAAAGACGGCAAGTACCTCCTGCCCACGTCGCTCGGCGAGACGGTCACGAACGCGTTCATGAAAGAGTGGTTCGCCGACATCGTGGACGTGGGGTTCACGGCGCGTATGGAAGCCATGCTCGACAACGTGGAGAAAGGCACCGCAGACTGGCGCGACACCCTGCGTGAGTTCTACGACGGCGAGGGCGGATTTTCCGAGCTGCTGCACCGCGCCGAGGAAGCTCCGCGCGTGAAACTCCCCGTCATCGAGTCGGAGGAGATTTGCGAGAAGTGCGGCAAGCGCATGGTCGTGCGGTCGGGCAAATTCGGCGATTTTCTCGGTTGCCCCGGCTATCCCGAGTGCGATTTCACGATGCCGATCGTCGAGCCGATGCCAGGTCGATGCCCGAAGTGCGGCGAGCGCATACTCAAACGCTCGGGGCGGTCTAAGAAAAACAACAAGGAATACACGTATTACGCGTGTGAAAACCGCGCGGGGTGCGGGTTTATGACGTTCGACGTGCCAGTCGAGAACGATTGCCCCGAGTGCGGACACACGATGTTCAAGAAGTCGGGGCGCGGGCGCAAAACGCCGTACTGCATCAATGAAGCATGCCCCGCGTTCGTACCCGAGGAGAAGCGCGGATTCGTGAAAAAAGCGGCGGCGACGGCAGTTGACGGTGAACAGTCGATCGGTGACAGTCAGGCGAAAGCCGACACGACCGCGAAAACGACAAAAACACCCGCAAAGAAGCCCGCGTCGACCACGAAGAAGTCAACCACAGCCGCGAAAAAGGCGACTACGACCGCAAAAAAGACGACAACCGCAAAAAAGCCCGCCGCGAAGAAAACGACGACCGCCGCCAAGAAACCCGCCGCTAAAAAGCCGAGTGCGGGCGGGAAAACGTCGGCGTGACGCATGTCACCGTCGTCGGCGCGGGGCTTGCGGGGTGCGAAGCGGCGTGGCAACTCGCGAATCGCGGCATCGCGGTCACGCTCGTTGAGATGAAACCCGCGCGGCGTTCGGCGGCGCACACGTCCGACGATTTCGCGGAGCTTGTGTGCTCTAACTCGTTGCGCGGCAACGATTTGGCGAACGCCGTCGGACTGCTGAAAGAGGAGATGCGCCATCTCGGAAGCGTGATTTTGGAGTGCGCGGACGCGACACGCGTTCCCGCAGGCGGCGCGCTCGCCGTCGACCGCGCGGCGTTCTCGCGTCTCGTCACCGAGCGCGTGCGGAGCCACGCGAACATCACGGTTCAGTCGCGCGAGGTCGACGCGATACCCGACGGCGACGTGATAATCGCGACGGGACCGCTCACGTCCGACGCGCTGGCGGGCGCAATCTCAAAACTACTGCCCGACAACGATTTTTTGAGCTTTTTCGACGCCGCCGCGCCGATTGTCACCGCCGAGAGCGTCGACATGGACTGCGCGTACTACGGTTCGCGCTACGGCAAGGGCGACGACGATTATCTGAACTGTCCGATGAGCCGCGACGAGTACCTCGCGTTCCGTGACGCGCTGCGCGGCGCGGAGTGCGCGGAGTTGCGCGGATTTGAGGATTCGCAGGTGTTTGAGGGCTGTATGCCCATCGAGGTCATGGCGCGGCGCGGTGAGGACGTGATGCGGTTCGGACCGCTGAAACCCGTCGGACTGCGGGATACCCGTACCGACACCACGCCGTATGCGGTCGTTCAACTCAGGCGCGAGGACGCGGATGGCACGATGTTCAACCTCGTCGGGTTCCAGACGCACCTCAAATTCGGCGAACAAAAGCGCGTTTTCGGCATGATCCCCGCGCTGCGCAACGCGGAGTTTCTGCGCTACGGCGTCATGCACCGCAACACGTTCCTCGATTCGCCGCGTCTGCTCGACCGCTACTATCGGTTGCGCACAGAGCCGCGTATCGCGTTCGCGGGGCAGATCACGGGCGTTGAGGGGTACGTTGAGTCCGCGTCGTCGGGGCTGCTCGCGGGGCTTGAACTCGCGCGTCGGCTGAACGGATTGCAACCGCTCGATTTTCCGCCTGAGACGGCGATCGGCGCACTCGCAAAGTACGTGTCGGGCAGCGCGTCGGGCGCGTTCCAGCCGATGAACGTCAATTTCGGCATAATCGCGCCGCTCGACGTGAGAGTCAAGGGCAAACGCGACAAAAACACAGCGATTGCAATGCGTTCACTCGATATTATTGACGCGTTCGCGGACAACATCGGCTGACGCGTACAACGCGCAATGTAGGGACGGACGACCGTCCGTCCATGGGGAAAATATAGACAATGCAAGGAGAATGTTGATGAAAATCATACTCGACGCGATGGGCGGCGACAACGCACCGCAGGCGATAGTCGACGGTGCCGTGCGCGCGCGGCAACAGCTCGGCGTGGACATCACGCTCGTCGGCGACCGCGATATCGTGGCGGCAGCACTCAAAAAGAGCGCGCCCGACGCGGACACGCTCGGCATCGAGATACGTCACGCGTCCGAGGTCATCGACATGCACGAGGACCCGACGAACGTGATACGCGTGAAAAAGGATTCGTCGATGGTCGTCGGGCTGAACATGCTGAAAAACGGCGAGGGCGACGCGTTTGTGTCGGCGGGCAGTACGGGCGCGCTGTTGTCGGGCGCGACGCTGATTGTCAAGCGTGTGCGCGGGATTCGCCGAGCCGCCGTCGCGCCGCTGATACCGAGCGAATCGGGCGGCGTGCTGATCATCGACTCGGGCGCGAACGTCGAATGTACGCCCGAGATGCTGCTGCAATTCGCGTACATGGGCATGTTTTACGCGCAGGGCGTTCTCGGCAAGGCGAACCCGCGCATCGGACTGCTGAGCAACGGCACCGAGGACACGAAAGGCGGCGCGTTGCGGCTCGAAACGCACAAATTACTGCGCGAGGCGCACAACGCGGGCGCGATGAACTTCATCGGCAACGTCGAGGCGAACGACCCGATACTCGGCAGGTGCGACGTCGTCGTGTGCGACGGGTTTTCGGGCAACATTCTGCTGAAAGCGAGCGAGGGCGCGGCGACGTTCGTCATGAACCAGTTGAAACTGGTGTTTTTCAAGAACAAGAAATCGAAGCTCGCGGCACTGCTCATTCGCCGCAACCTAAAAAGTCTGCGCTCGCTGATGAACCCCGACACCGTCGGCGGCACGGTCATGCTCGGTATCGCGAAACCCGTGGTCAAGGCGCACGGCTCGTCGAAAGCGGACGCGATTTTCTCGGCGGTGAAGCAGGCGATAGCCGCCGTGACGGCGAACGTCGCGGAAAAACTCGCGGACAACATGGCGCACCTCGTCGTCGCCGATACGTCGTCAGAGAACCCGAAGGAGTAGACTGTGGACGAAAAACTCGTTGAGTTGCAAGGGAAAATCGACTATACATTCAAAAATATCGCGCTGCTCAAAACCGCGCTGACGCACAGTTCGGCGTCGAACGAGCGGCATCTGTCGAAACTCGACTGCAACGAGCGGCTCGAATTTTTGGGCGATTCGATACTCGGGTTCGTAGCCGCCGAATTTCTGTACAAGCTGCGACCGCGTATGCCCGAGGGGCGCATGACGCGGTTGCGCGCCGAACTCGTGTGCGAGGGCGCGTTATATAAGTGCGCGCGGGAACTGGATTTGGGTTCGTATCTCTACATCGGTCATGGCGAGGAGCAGACAGGCGGGCGCGATCGTCCGAGTATATGTTCCGACGCGATGGAAGCGGTGTTCGCGGCGGTGTATCTCGACGGCGGACGCAGTGCCGCCGAGCGCGTGATCACGAAGATTGTGTTGTCACGCGCGGACGAGGTGCTGTCGGCGGGGACGGACTTCAAGACCGCGCTTCAAGAGTTCGTCCAGCGCAAACACGGCGAGACGGTGGCGTACGCGATCATCTCGGAGTCGGGTCCCGACCACGAGCGCGTGTTCCTCGCGGAGGTCACGGCACTCGGCGCGTCCGCCCGAGGTGAGGGCAGGACGAAAAAAGCGGCGGAACAGGAAGCAGCTAAGGAGCGGCTTGGGCAGTTAACAGTTAACAATTAACAGTTAACAATTAACAGTTAACAGTTGCGGGGGTTGGACGGGAGTTGCGTGTCCTCCCTCCGCCGCTTGCGAGCGGCACCTCCCTCTATGAGGGAGGATTGGACGGGACGCTCCAAAAAAGCCTCCCTCTCAGAGGGAGGTGCCGTCCGCAGACGGCGGAGGGAGCCCCCCCGTCCCAAGCTCTAACCTCTAACATATCACATCT
>JAISJJ010000002.1 GCA_031261585.1 Oscillospiraceae bacterium | reverse complement strand
CGCACAATCGCGCGAGCCGACGTTACGACTCAATCGTCGTGCGCACGTCGGACGACTTCACCGCGACGACGATGTCGCGGAAATCCAGCGATTCGAGCAGTTCCACGTGTTCCAGCGCGGACTCGACAATCGCGTCGGGCGTTGCGCCGCCGTGCTTTGCGACCATCTCACGCGTGAGACTGCCGCCGTTGACCCCGACACGAATCGGCACACCGCGCTCGCGGGCGGCGTCAGCCACCGCGCGCACACGCTCGGCGTCGCCGATGTTGCCGGGGTTTATGCGAATCTTGTCCACGCCCGCGCGAATCGCCGCGATTGCGAGGTTGTGGTCGAAGTGGATATCGGCGACGATGGGGATATTCGTCTCGCGCTTGATGTCCGCAATCGCCTGCGCGGACGCGATATCGGGTACCGCGACGCGCACAATGTCGCACCCCGCCGCCGCCAGTTCGCGAATCTGCGCCGACACCGCCGCAATATCGGCGGTTTTCGCAGTCGTCATCGACTGCACGGCAATATCCGCCCCGCCGCCGATCCGCACCCCGCCGACCGTGACAGAGCGCGAGACGCGGCGAGTAAAATTATAACTATCTGTAATATTCATGCGCACTCCTCGCGTCTTTTTGAGGTTAGCGATTAGAGCGGAGAGGGACAAACCCCCGCCGCTTGCGAGCGGCACCCCCTTTACCGAAAGGGGGCAAGGACGAGGGACGTGGGTTGGAAACGCGTCGTCCAACTCAGCCCCCTTTCGGAAAGGGGGTGCCGACCGCAGTCGGCGGGGGTTTGTACCCCCGTCCAACCCACGTAATTGTCAATTGTCAATTGCCGTCAATGGTGCACCACTTTCACAATGTCGCTCACCATAATAACAGCAGTCAGTCCGAGCAACAGCACAAGACCCGCCGCGTGGACATACCCCTCGTACTTCGGGTTGACCTTGCGCCGCAGTATTTTTTCGAGGAAAAACGTCACGATTAGCGCGAATACGCGACCGCCATCAAGGGCGGGTATCGGCAAAAGGTTCACAACCGCAAGGTTTATCGCGATCAGCGCGGCGATGCTCATGACGTACTTCACGCGTTCGGACAGCGGTACTTTGACGAGCACGCCGTCTGCGTTCGGTTCGGAATAAGAACCCGCTTCGCTGATGATCGACACGATACCGACGGGACCCGACAGGTCGGACATCTTCGCGCCGCCCGTGATCAGCATCTCCAACCCGAGCCAGACCTGCCGCACATTATTATACGTATCGTATAACGCGTAGTTGAGTTTCTGCCCGAAATTCATCTGCATGTCGTTGAACGCGATACCGTACAGCATCGCGGTGTTGCCGTTTACGAGCTGAAATTCGCGTTTTTCGAGCGCGAAATTCGGCAATTGCACCTTTTCGCCGTTCCGCACAATCACAAGGTCAATCGTATCGTCCTTGCGCATCTCCGCCAAGTTGACAAACATGGCGAAATCTCTCTCATAGTAGACCCTGTGGCGGTCGACAGAGTAGATTTTATCGCCTGATTGCAGCACGTCTGTGTACGCGCTGCCCTCGTACACTCCCGCCAGCGTCGGCGCGCCCACCTGCCCCGATTTCAGGCACAGCGCGAGTACCAGCACGATGATGAACCCCGCGGCGAAGTTGAACGCCGCGCCCATGACGAGGATAATCGCGCGTTTCCAACGCGGTTTCGCGGTGAACGCGCGCGGGTCGGGCGTGTTCTCGTCCTCACCCTCCATGACGCACGCGCCGCCGATCGGGAACAACCTCCATGCGTACAGCGTCTCGCCGCGCTGCTTTGACAGAATTTTCGGACCCATGCCGATGGCGAATTCGTTGACCTTTACGCCGAGTTTTTTCGCCGCGATGAAGTGACCGAACTCGTGTATGGCGATCAGCGCGCCGAATATCAGTATCGCGATGACAATAAACATCAGTTCTCCTTTGAATTGGGGCTTGCGTCACATATCTCTGATTATATGCGCAATCGCGCCGTTTACGCGCTCAAAAATCTCGTAAAATGCGATCTCACCCGACAAAAATTGCGCGACGGCGGTCTCATTAGCGTCGTTCAGCGCGCCGCACACCTCGTCGCCGAGCGGTGCGCACCGCATCGCGAGCGCGAGCGCGGGGAACGCGTCGAGGTCGGGTTCTTCAAACGTGAGCGCGCCGTATTGCGCCAGTTCGAGCGTCGGCGCGGGCGACGGCAGACGCTCGGGGTAGCTCAGCGCGTACTGTATCGGCAGGCGCATGTCGGGCGTGCCGAGCTGCGCGATGACCGCGCCGTCCTCGAACTCGACCGCCGAGTGTACGACGGACTGCGGGTGTACGACGACCGAAATCTGTTGCGGTTCCAAGTCGAACAGCCGCATCGCCTCGATAAATTCCAACCCCTTGTTCATCATCGTCGCGCTGTCCACCGTGATTTTCGCGCCCATGCTCCAACTTGGGTGGCGCAGCGCGTCCTCGCGCGTGACCGTTCGCAACGCGTCGCGCGTCATGCCGCGAAACGGACCGCCCGACGCCGTGAGTATCACGCGGCGCACTTTGTTGCCCGCCGCACCCTGCAAACACTGGAATATCGCGGAGTGTTCCGAGTCCACGGGCAGTATGCGAACACGCTTTTCCCGCGCGAGTGCCATGACGCGAACGCCCGCGCACACGAGCGACTCTTTATTCGCGAGCGCAAGCGTGTTTCCGACCTCAATCGCGGCAATCGTCGGCGCAAGTCCCGCGCGCCCGACTATCGCGTTGACGACCGCGCCGCAGTCTATACGGGCAGCGTCGAGTACGCCGTCGGAGCCCGACAGCACCCGCGTCGCGGTATCGGCGACGCGCACACGCAGATCACGTGCGGCGTCCTCGTCGGCGACGGCGCACAGCGCGGGGCGAAACTCGCGAATCTGCGCTTCAAGCGTTGCGATATCAGAGTTTGCGGCGAGTGCGCGCACGGCGACACCGTGCGTCCGCGCAACGTCAAGCGTCTGCGTACCGATAGAACCCGTTGAGCCGAGCAGGGCGACAGAATCTACCATATAACGGGAAATGCGAGCGACAACGCCCACACGACAGGCGCGCAGAACACCATGCTGTCGAACCTGTCGAGCATACCGCCGTGACCTGGCAGGAGTTTGCCGAAGTCCTTGATACCGCGCTCACGTTTCACGAGCGAGAACGCGAGATCGCCGACCTCCGTCACAATCGCACCCGCAAGTCCGACGATCGCGAGGTTTACAAGGCTCACGTGCGCCGTGTCGGGCAGTATCGTGCGCATAATTACGCCGAAAAGCACCATCGCGGCGGTGCCGATAATCAGCCCGCCGACGAAACCCTCTATCGACTTTTTCGGCGAGATGTTCGGGAACGGGCGGTGCTTGCCGAGCGTCATACCGACGGCGTACGCGCCCGCATCCGTGATAAACGCGGAGATGATCGGCACCAGCACGAGGTATCGCCCGTAACCGCCGATGCGCAGCCAGATAATCGCCGAAAGGCACAGGGGCAACCCCAAACCCGCGATGATGACGCATTGAGATATGGACGTGAACACATGACCGCCGCGCAGGTGCGCGCGCGCGGTGTTGAGCAGAAAAATCAGCAATCCCAAGGCGAACAGACCGTACATCAGCGCGAGAAGCCACCCGCGAATACCGTCCCACGCGCGGAATGTGCCGTAGCATACGAGCGCGGCGAGTGCGCACGAGAGAACGCGCCACATGCCGAAACCGCGCGACTCCGCGTGATCCGACGCGCCCATAAATTCCCACGCGGACACGACGGAGATAAGCCCGACGGCGACCGCAGTCGCCCAGTCGGGCGCGAAAACGAGCACCGCAAACAGCGCGGGAACGCATATAATTGCGACTAAAAGCCGAGATTTGATGAGATCACGTCCTTTGAGATGTCAGATGTCAGAGGTTGGAGGTTAGAACGGAGACGAGGGACGGGGGCAAACCCCCGCCGCTTGCGAGCGGCACCCCATTTCCGAAAGGGGGCAAGGACGGACGGGGTTCGCGGGGGACGCGGAATGTTGGATATTGGAGCGTAGGGGCGATTACCTGTGCCCCGAGGGGTATCAATCGTCCGTCCCTCGTCCCACGTCCACCGTCCCTGCCCCCTTTCGGAAAGGGGGTGCCGTCCGCAGACGGCGGGGGTTTGCCCCGTCCTATTCCCGTCTACGCAACCCTCGTCCAAACCCTCGTAACTGTTAATTGACGTCCCCGTACCGCCGCTCCCGCGCGTGGTATGCCGCGATTGCGCGGTCGAGTTCGCGCTCGTCAAAGTCAGGCCAGAGCGTGTCCGTGAAGTAAAATTCCGCGTAAGCCGCCTGCCACAGCAGAAAATTGGACAGCCGCATCTCACCCCCGGGGCGAATCAACAGATCGGGGTCGGGAACGCCCGATGACCACAGATAGCGCGAAAACGCCGCGTCCGTGAGCAGCGTCGGCGCGTCGGGATCGGCGCGATACGCCTGTGCCGCGCGCAGAATCTCGTCACGTCCGCCGTAATTGACGCACATGTTGACCTGTACGCCGTCAAACTGCGTCGACAGTTCCTCCGTCTCGCGGATTAGCTGTTGCAGCTTCGACGACAGCACCGTGGTATCGCCGAAAAACCGCATTTTCACGCGGTCACGCTCCATCGTCGATATCGCTTCGGCGAGGTATTTTTCGAGTATTTGCAGTATGGACGACACCTCGTCGGCGGGGCGTTTCCAATTCTCGGTGGAGAACGCGTACACCGTCAGGTATTCGACGCCGATGTTCTTGCAGTATGTCGCGACGCGCCGAAACGTCTCCGCACCCGCGGCGTGACCCGTGGTGCGCGGCATACCTCGGCGGCGCGCCCAGCGTCCGTTGCCGTCCATGATGATCGCGATGTGGCGTGGCGGCGGAGCGTCAACGGACGCGGTTTTGCGACGCTTGCGCCACCCGAACGGGTTAAATTTCAAGCAGTTCTTTGTCCTTTTTGTCTTGCAGTTTCTCGATTTCCTTCGTGTACTCGTCGGTGAGCTTCTGCAAGTCCTTTTCAGCGTCTTTCAGATCGTCCTCGGTCAACTCCGACTTCTTCTTCTGCGCCTTGAACGCCTCAACCGCGTCGCGCCGAATGTTGCGCACCGCTACTTTGCCGTCCTCCGCGTACTTCGCGACCGTCTTTGTCAACTCGCGGCGGCGATCCTCGGTGAGTTGCGGGAACACGAGCCGCAGCACCTTGCCGTCGTTCGCGGGGTTGATGCCGATCTCCGAGGTCTGAATCGCTTTTTCGAGCGGTTTCAGCGTCGATGCGTCCCACGGCGAGATCACGAGCGTGCGCGGATCGGGCGTTGACACCGTCGCGATCTGCGAGATCGGCGTCGGCGTGCCGTAGTAGTCCACGCGCACCTGATCGAGCACCGCGACATTCGCGCGCCCCGCCCGCACAGTGGCGAACTGCGCGGAGAGTGCCGCAAGCGTCTTTTTCATCTTCTCCTCGTAGGGTTCGTAAGCCGATTTGTCCATAATATTTTCCTCCAAAATTGCGTTTCTTTGTATTGCGCGCGCCTTTGCGTCGCGGGATTCTCCGCGAGTTTAGCTGCCGCGCGTTGGTGTGGGTGCGGATATTGGTTCCCTTGTGCGCTTGGGACGGGGAACAAACCCCCGCCGTCTGCGGACGGCACCCCCTTTCCGAAAGGGGGCAAGGTTTGGACGCGGTTACGGCGGTGGACGACGGACGCTTTGAACGGAACAGAACGGACGAAAAAGCTCCCGTCCAAACGTCCAACGTCCCTGCCCCCCTTTCGGAAAGGGGGTGCCGCTCGCAAGCGGCGGGGGTTTGTTCCCCCGTCCAATCCCCGCGTCCCCAATTGTCAACCGTCAATTGTCCATTGTCAATTGCGCGTCACTCCACCACTGTTCCGATCTTCTCGCCCATCACGACACGCAAAATGTTCTCGGGGTCGGACAGGGCGAACAGGATTATCGGGATTTTGTTGTCCATCGACAGGCTCGTCGCCGTCGAATCCATCACCGACAGGCGGCGGCGCAACACCTCGTCGTAGCTGATCTCGTCGAACTTCGTCGCGGTGGGGTCGAGCTTCGGGTCGGCGGAATACACGCCGTCGACGTGTTTCGCGAGCAGAATCGCGTCCGCGTCAAGTTCGGCGGCGCGCAATACGGCGGCGGTGTCCGTCGAGAAATACGGGTTGCCCGTGCCGCAACCGAAGATGACGACACGACCGTTTTTCAGGTGTGCGTCGGCCTTCAGCCGTATGTACGGCTCCGCGACCGCCTTGATCTCGAGCGCGGTTTGCACGCGGACATCGACACCGAGCTGTTCCAGCACGTCGGCGAGTGCGAGCGAGTTCATCACCGTCGCCATCATGCCCATGTGGTCGGCGCGGGTGCGCTCGATCTTGCCGCCGCCGTCCTGCGCGCCGCGCCAGAAGTTGCCGCCGCCGACGACTACGCCGACCTCAACGCCGATACCGACGCATTTCGCGATCACCTGCCCGACGCTGCGGATCACATCAAAATCCAAGCCGAAATGCTTGTCGCCCGCGAGTGCCTCGCCCGACAATTTCAGCAGTACGCGCTTGTATTTGGGTTTTGCGGGTTCACTCATGATCCATCTCCGAAATTAAAATTTATATCGTGAAACGCGGTGCAATGGGGGGGAAGGCGGTAACTATTCCAGCGGCTCGATCATGCCGAAATCGCCCTGACGGCGGCGGTACACGACCGATACCCTGTCGTCGTTGTCGGCGTTGCGGAACATGAAAAACTCATGCCCGAGCAGTTCCATCTGCAACACGGCTTCCTCGGGGGACATCGGCACTATCGGGAACTGCTTGACGCGCGATATGACGATCGCGTCCTCGCCGTCGTCAGAATCCTCAGAGACGATATCGGGTGCGGACTCGCGCTCGAAAGCGTTGTCGCGCAGACGTTTCGCGAGTTTCGTCTTGTGACGGCGCACCTGCCGCTCAATCGCCGCGACCGCGCTGTCAATCGACGCGCGCATGTCGCCCGTCGACTCGGACACGCGGTAGAACATGCCGTTGTTCTGCACCGTCACCTCGCAGTTGTGCCTGCCGCGAAACGTCGAAAAGACGACGGACGCGTCGGACTCGACACGGAAAAAGCGGTCGAGTTTTGCGATTTTGCGCTCCGCGTATTCGCGGATATCGGGGGAAACGCTGACCTTTTTCTCTTGAATTGTGAACTTCATGTTGATGCTCCTCTCTATTATGTAACGCGGGCGGGTTGACCCGCCCATACGGGGAATCCGTGTTCTATACCGTAAACCTTACGGGATTGACGAAGCTGTCAGCCGCGATAATGCACACATAGCCTGTACCGCGCGCCTCGACCACGACAGAGAGCGCGACACGGTCGGAGCCGAAACGGTTGAGCCGACCCCCGATTCTTCGGGTGTGCGCGGCGAGTAACGACGTGTTCGATTCGCGCACGGCAGAGCGCGTTATCGCGGAGCGCGCAAGCGTTTTCGCGCTTTCTGCGTCGTCCGCCGCACCGACACCGAGGACGTACGGTATCGCGTCCGTGCCGAAATTCTGCACCGCGTCGGCGACGAGCGCGTCAAACTCCGCGCTGTCCGACGGGAGATCCGACCGCAACAGTATCTCACGCGAGAGACTGCCGACATCAAGCAGTGCGAGCCGTCCGCCGTTATTAGTAGTATCGCCCGAATCGTCGTCGCCGTAAACCGAAATTTCAGCGTCGATTCCGAGACCGCGCAGCGCGTTTTCGCACGACGAGCGGAGTTGCGCCGCCGATTCGGGTTTTGCGAACACGGCGAGTTCGGCGTAGCTCGGCAGCAGCGGCGTGAGCGTCTCCGCGCACTCGGCGAAGCGTTTCATGCGCACTTCAAGTGCCTGAGCCGTCACGGGATTCGGTGCTGATTCCCACGCGCACTCTATGAGTATCGCGCGGTCGGGCGACAACGTCGTCGCCGAGCGCAGTACGGCGCGTGACAGCGCGTGTTCAAGTGCGGACTGCATACCTAACCACCCCCTTGTTCGTTACGTCATTTTACCATTTTTACGGCGCGATGACAACAACTATTTTGTGAACAATTCGCGAGAACTTGGACGGGGGACAAACCCCCGCCGCTTGCGAGCGGCACCCCCCCCCTTTCCGAAAGGGGGCGGGGACGATGGACGTTTAGACGGGGGTCTCCTTCCGCCGTCTGCGGACGGCACCTCCCTCTGAGAGGGAGGCTTTTTGGGAGCGCGTCGTCCAAGCCTCCCTCATAGAGGGAGGTGCCGCCGAAAGGCGGCGGTGGGAGGTCACGCAACCCTCGTCCAACCCTTGCCCCCTTTCGGAAAGGGGGTGCCGTCCGCAGACGGCGGTGTTTGTTCCCACGTCTCCGCAACCCTCGTCCCCAACTGTTAATTGTTAATTGTTAAGGGACTTGACACTAAAATCGGTCTTCCCTCAGCATTTTGAGTAAAATTTTATAAAGATTTTGCCCGCGGTGATTGAATCTGAACTCGGTTTCCTTGAGATAAAGCT
>JAISJJ010000161.1 GCA_031261585.1 Oscillospiraceae bacterium | reverse complement strand
TTAGAACTCTTGAAATACTTGTTTGCCATGCGACACCTCACTTTGAAGTATACTACTTCTTTTGCTCGGTGTCAAGTCCCTTGGTTTTTCACTCGTCATTGCGAGCCGCGCGAAGCAATCCAGAACCCCGTTTCTTCGTCAAAACCCTCGTAAAACGCGGGATTGGACGAGGTTGCGGGGGACTGGATTGCTTCGCGCGGCTCGCAATGACGGGAGTTGGAACGAGTGAAAATGTAAATGCGGTAGCCGTGTCCGCAATGTTAAATTTCCGTGCCGCTATTGTACATTGCCTACGAGTGTGGTATAATACTTACACTTAGTGAGCTTGCGAACATAGTACAATATAGTTGCTTTGTGCGAGTGCTGTTATAAAACAGCACAGCTCAGCAAATAGGCAAATTAATAAGGAGCACACCCACCAATTGGAAAACAACTTACACAACCTGCGCCTTGCGGTGCTGATCGACGCGGAGAACGTGCCGTACTCAAAACTGCCTGACGTTATCGCGGAATGTGCCGTGTACGGCACGCCGACGCTCAAACGCATCTACGGCGACTGGACAAACAACAACGTGTCGGGCTGGAAAAATCTGCTGCTGTCGAACGCGATCACGCCGATACAGCAGTACAGCTACACGCAGGGCAAAAACTCGTCCGATTCCGCGATGATCATCGACGCGATGGACATACTGTACACCGAGCGAACCGACGGGTTCGTACTCGTCTCGTCCGACTCGGACTTCACGCGGCTCGCGATACGTCTGCGCGAGTCGGGGCAGTACGTGATCGGCATCGGCGAGCGCAAGACGCCGCCCGCGTTCATCGCGGCGTGCGACAAATTCACGTACATCGAGGTCATACGCAAGACGCGCAACACCGAACACAAGCCCGAACCCACCACCGCGCTCGTCTCGACGGCAAAAACGCCCGCAACGGCACCGCCCGCCGCCGCAAACGACCGCGTCACCGCAGTGCCGCGCCCCGTGCCGCGCGATCAGACAGAGTCACGCGAGCCGCGCGACATATCGGCTGTGACGGATACGCTCGACACGTCCGACGCGCCCGCGCGCTCCGACAAGTCCGACAAGACCGAGAAGCGGCAGAAAGTACCCGACGAGATCGTGCAGCTCATCGCCGACTCCGTCGCCGACCTGACGGACGACGACGACGAGGGCGGCGTATTCATGGGCGAACTCGGCAACCTGATCCGCCGCAAACGCCCCGATTTCGACTTCCGCAACTACGGCTACTCGTCGATCTCCGCGCTCATCAAGTCCGTGGATCGCTTCGAGATCGACTTCCGCCAGACCTCCGACCCGCACATCAAACACCCGTACGTCAAGGACAAACAGGCGTGAGCCTGTTCGGTAAAAAGCGCGGCAAACGCGGGTGCGGGTGCTTCACAATCATATTTTTACTGTGCGCCGTGATCGTCGCCGTGCTGTTTATCGACAGCAACACGCGCATCGTGACGCAGTACTACGACGTGCAGACCGCGAAAATCCCGTCGCCGTTTGACGGGTACCGTATCGCGCTGCTGTCGGACATTCACAACAAGGAGTTCGGCAGCGAGAACGAGAAACTGCTGGCGGCGGTGAGCGGCGCGAAGCCGAATATCATCGCCGTGACGGGCGACCTCATCGACGGCGACGGTCAGCTCGACCGTATGCTCGTGCTCATGGGGCGGCTGTCCGACATCGCGCCGACGTACTATGTCACGGGCAACCACGAGTGGGCGACGAGCGACGCGCGCGAACTCCTGCGCCGCCTGCCCGAATACGGCGTGACGGTGTTGGAGAACAAGTACGAAGTGATTACGATTGACGGCGAGACGATAACGCTCGTCGGTTTCGGCGACCCCAACGGTCCCGCCGACCAGCCGACGCGCGAGGATGTTATGAACGGCATACCGCAGGAACTGCGTGACGGCTACGTCGTCGCGCTGAACCACCGCAACATGTATTTCGAGCAGATGGCGACGCTCGGCGTTGACCTGATACTCTGCGGACACGCACACGGCGGCACAATCCGACTGCCCGGCACCGACGGACTGCGCGACCACTCGGGTTGGTTCCCGACGCGGACGAACGGGCTGTACGACGCGGAGTACAACGGCGCGTCGGCTGTCGCGCTCGTCTCGCGCGGTCTCGGCAACGCATATCACGTGCCGCGATTCATGAACAACCCGCACGTAGCCGTGGCGGTTTTGAGACCGTAGGTGAGAGGTTAGAGGTTAGAAACGTAGGGACGGACGCCCCTGTCCGTCCGAGTATAATCATGCACATTGAGGACAACCATGAAACCAATCCAAAAAGCCATCGCGCGATTCGTCGCTCGGCACCCGCGATTCGGTGTGCCGCGGCTCATGCTGTACATCGCGATACTGCAAATGGTCGCGCTCGTGCTGTCGCGCATGGAGACGACGGGGACGTTTCTCGACGTGCTGCGGCTGAACCCCGAACTCATAATGCACGGCGAGGTGTGGCGGCTCATCTCATGGCTGGCAATACCGCTCGGCGGCGACGTGATCTGGGCGGCGATTGGTGCGGCGTTCTTCTACTACATGGGACGGCTGTACGAACAAAGCTCGGGTACGGGCAAATTCACGATTTTCTACCTGTCGGGTGTCGCGCTGACGATTATCTTCGCGTTCGTCGCGCGCTACGCGTTCGGGGTCACGGAATTCTACGGCGCGTCGTACCTGAATCTCTCGATCATCGTCGCCGTCGGCATCATCGTACCCGACGCGCAGATACGGCTGTACTTCATACCGCTGACGATGAAGTGGCTCGCAATCATCGACCTCGCGTTCTCCGTGTACACGGCGGTCAGCGACTCTATCGGCTCGGGCAGCCCGTTCTACGCGGTGCAGCTCGTCGTGTCGCTGCTGAACGTCGTCCTGATCGTCGGACTGCCGAAACCGCGCGTACTCGCCACCGCGAAACACGCAAAATTCCGCGCGGAACAGACGATCAACGCCGCCGCCGCGCGCGCGCGTCACACGCACAAATGCGTAGTCTGCGGGCGCACGGACACGTCGAACCCCGAGTTGGAGTTCCGCTATTGCAGCAAATGCGCGGGCTACCTGTGCTACTGCGAGGACCATATAGGAGAACACGAACACGTTGGCAATTAACAGTTAACAGTTACGGGGGTTGGACGAGGACGGGGGACAAACCCCCGCCGTCTGCGGACGGCACCCCCTTTCCGAAAGGGGGCAGGGTTGGACGAGGACGCGGGGACGTGGGACAAACCCCCGCCGTCTGCGGACGGCACCCCCTTTTCGAAAGGGGGCGGGGTTGGACGGGGACGCGGAGACGGGGGACAAACCCCCGCCGTCTGCGGACGGCACCCCCTTTCCGAAAGGGGGCAGGGGTTGGACGAGGTTGCGGGGACGTGGGACAAACCCCCGCCGTCTGCGGACAGCACCCCCTTTCCGAAAGGGGGCGGGGTTGGACGAGGGTTACGTGACCTCCCACCGCCGCCTTACGGCGGCACCTCCCTCTATGAGGGAGGCTTGGACGTTGCATTCCAAAAAGCCTCCCTCTCAGAGGGAGGTGCCGTCCGCAGACGGCGGTGGGAGACCTCCGTCACTCGTCCATCGTCCTTGCCCCCTTTCGGAAAGGGGGTGCCGCTCGCAAGCGGCGGTGTTTGTCCCCGTCCAAACCTCCGTTAATTGTCGTCGTTGCCGCTCCCCCGAAAATAAATCCAAAAATACCGCAAAAACCTATTGCAATCCGTCTCTATATGTGGTAAGATGAAAGCCCTCATAGAAACCAACACCACAATATGTAGTGCATATCACAATAGGAGACTAACATGCCGACCAACACAGTTCAAACGATCACCAAAATCAAGAAGCGCGACGGGCGCACCGCCGACTTTGAACTCGGCAAGATAGCAGACGCCCTCGCCAAGGCACTCGCCGCCACGGGTGAGCGCGTGCAGAGCGGCACGGCGTACCGTCTCGCGCTCGGCGTGCTCGAAATCCTCGAATCCGAGGGTGTCGAGATACCCGATGTCGAGCATATACAGGACGTTGCGGAGCGCGTACTCATGGACGCGGGCTTCGCCGTGACCGCAAAGGCGTATATCCTGTACCGCGACGAGCGTTCCCGCGCGCGCGAGGTCAACACGCGCCTGATGAAGACGTTCGAGGAGATCACGTTTGCGGACGCGCGCGACTCCGACGTGAAGCGCGAGAACGCGAACATCGACGGCGACACCGCGATGGGCGTCATGCTGAAATACGGCTCGGAGTCCGCGAAGCACTTCTACAACACGTTCATTCTCAAACCCGAACACGCGGAAGCGCACCGCTCGGGCGATATCCACATACACGACCTCGACTTCCTGACGCTGACGACGACCTGCACCCAGATCGACATTCTGAAACTGTTTCACGACGGGTTCAGCACGGGTCACGGCACGTTGCGCGAGCCGAACGACATCACGAGCTACGCCGCGCTCGCCTGCATCGCGATTCAGTCGAACCAGAACGACCAGCACGGCGGTCAGAGTATCGCGAACTTCGACTACGGCATGGCGGACGGCGTGCGCAAGACGTTCATTCGCCTGTACCGCCAGAATCTCGCCAAGGTCGTCATGCTGAACGACGACACGATTGACGATCCCGAGGACTGGATCAAGGCGAACATCGCGGATATCCGCGAGCGCACGGGACTGTACCCGCGTTTGGAGGACAGCGACGCGTATTTCGCCGCGGAACTGCCGACACTCGCGCAATTCGGCGACGAGCGGACGATAAAACACGCGCAAAAACTCGCGTACCGCCACGCCGCCAAGGAGACAGACCGCGCGACGTTTCAGGCGATGGAGGCGTTTATACACAACCTGAACACGATGCACTCCCGCGCGGGTGCGCAGACCCCGTTCTCGTCGATAAACTACGGCATGGACACGTCGCCCGAGGGGCGCATGGTCATGAAAAATGTCCTGCTGACGACCGAGGAGGGTCTCGGCGGCGGCGAGACACCGATATTCCCGATACAAATTTTCCGCGTGAAAGACGGTGTGAATCTGAACGCGGGCGAGCCGAATTACGACCTGTTCAAGCTCGCGATACGCGTGTCGGCGAAGCGTCTGTTCCCGAATTTCAGCTTTCAGGACGCGCCGTTCAACGCGCAGTACTACAAGGGCGACCCCGACACCGAGATCGCCTACATGGGCTGCCGCACGCGCGTCATCGGCAACGTATTCGACCCCGAACGCGAGACGACCTCGGGGCGCGGCAACCTCAGCTTCACGTCGGTGAATCTGCCGCGGCTCGCGATACTCGCGGAACACGATGTGGACAAGTTCTTCGAGGGTCTCGACCGCGTGCTCGGCGTGACGATTGACCAGTTGCTCGAACGGTTTGAGATTCAATGCCGCAAGCACGTGTACAACTACCCGTTCCTCATGGGGCAGGGCGTGTGGATTGACAGCGAGAAACTCGACTGGAACGACGAGGTGCGCGAGGTGCTGAAACACGGCACACTGACCGTCGGTTTCATCGGTCTCGCGGAGTGCCTGAAAGCACTGATCGGCGCGCACCACGGCGAGAGTGCGGAAGCGCAGGAACTCGGTCTGCGCATAATCGGACACATGCGGAAACGGTGCGACGAGGAAGCGGAAGCGCGGAAACTCAACTTCTCGCTCATCGCGACACCCGCCGAGGGTCTGTCGGGGCGGTTCGTGAAGATCGACCGCAAGCGTTTCGGCTCAATCCCCGGCGTGACCGACCGCGACTATTACACGAACAGTTTCCACGTACCCGTGTACTACCCGATATCGGCGTTCGAGAAGATCCGCATCGAAGCACCGTACCACGCGCTGACGAACGCGGGACATATCAGCTACGTAGAACTCGACGGCAACCCGTCGGACAACCTCGAAGCGTTCGAGAAAGTCATACGCCACATGCAAAAATCGGGCGTGGGCTACGGCAGCGTGAACCACCCCGTCGACCGCGACCCCGTATGCGGCTACACGGGCGTGATAGGCGACGAATGCCCGAAATGCGGACGGCACGAGGGCGACGGCGGTCTCGGATTCGAGCGCATACGCCGCATAACGGGCTATCTCGTCGGCACGCTCGACCGTTTCAACGACGGCAAACGCGCCGAGGAGCGCGACAGGGTAAAACACGGCATATAATCGGGCATCACAGACCGCACAGGAGAACTCATGTCACACTATGTACCGCGCACATATAAAAACGGTCGCGCACGGCGTATCTTGCTGCGTGTCGCGCTTGTGATCATCGCGCTGATAGTCGCGGTGCTGATCTTCCTGTTCTTCTACCTGCGCCGCTACATCGTCTACGACGCCGACGGGAAGCTGCGGCTCGTGATCCCGTGGCTGATGGCGATTAGCATGTGACAATGTACAATTAAAGGACGGGGGTCGCGGTTTTGCCGTGACCCCCGTCCTGCTGTTATAATACAGTGCGCCGCGTCAGCTCACGCGCAGAGACTTCTGCGTCTGCGCCGAGATACCGCGCAAAATCGGGTACTTGTACGTGCCGTCCGACGCGAACGTCCACACGGTGTCGAA
Organism: Oscillospiraceae bacterium; assembly: GCA_031261585.1. GTDB lineage: Bacteria > Bacillota > Clostridia > Oscillospirales > Oscillospiraceae > JAIRRO01. The sequence continues at coordinate 11,161 of JAISJJ010000161.1, read as the reverse complement.
ATCCCACTTCACTGTGTCCTTGCCGTCAACATACGTGCCGAGATCGTCGTACACGGCGCGCGAAAAGAGGGAGCGATTGCCGGCGGGTCTCAGCGTCTGTTCGTCGGTTTTGGATCTGAACGAGGTGAAGTGCGGCTCACCGACGTTGAATACGCCGCAGCTCAGAACGACAATTGAGTCTCTGTACGAACCCGTCAGTCCGTTGTACGTGTAATCGCTCCATGAGCCGGGCGCGCTGAGACGCGTGACAGTGTAGCTCGTCGTGGCGACGACATACCCGACGCGCCCGACGAGACCGCCGACGACAGCGGAACCGTCCGCCGTAACCGTTCCCGCGCTGTAACAATCGGTGATTTTCGCGCCGAGTTGCGCGTTCCCGACAAGCCCCGACGCGGCGTTGAAGTACAGAGGATCGCCCGACGCGGTCACGTCAGCCGCCGCCGCGCTCGATATCACTTTCGTACTGCTGCCCTTGATCATGCCCACGAGACCGCCCGCATCGCTCTGCATCTCGGGGTCAGACGCGCGGATTTTGCCAGACGCGAAGCAATTTTGTATGGTGGTACCGGACACGAAGCCCGCGATACCGCCCGAATGGACGTTGTAACCGCCGATTGCCGTGACATTCACGGTTGAGACGCTGCCGTTGATACCCGCGCTGTCCGCCTTGCCGACGAGACCGCCCGCGAACGATATGGTGCCGCTCGTGTTGCCGCTCGTACCGACACCCGCGAAGCTGCTCGCCGCGCTCACGTTGCCCGTCGCGGAGGAATTGTATATCCTGCCGCCGAGAATTTCGCCGACGAGACCGCCCGCAATCGCGGTGCCGTTCACCGTGAGGTTGATCGCGATGTCGGCGGTGCAGTTATCGATCAGATACGTCTCCGCCTGCGCCGACATAATACCAGCAATCGCCCCCGCGTGAAGCAGACGCGCCGAACTCGTATATGAGCCTGTGAACGCGCCCGTCATCTCGCCCGTAATCTTCCCCGTCACGCGCAGATTCCGCACCGTGCCGCCGATCGCGCCGAACAGACCGAGCGACATCGAGTCTGTACCCGAAAATCGCACGTCAAGCCCCGTGATCGCGTGTCCGCGCCCGTCGAGCACGGCGTTGAAGCTGTGGTCGCCGATGTACTGTTCCGCCTTAGCGGTGGAAAACAGCACGGACACCCCATCGTTCGCCGCCGCCACGCGCAGTCTTTGCGGTTGACCTATCGGTTCCCATGTTCCCGAAAGCGCGATATCGTTCGCGAGCGCGAATGCGTTGTACGTGCTCATCTGTCCGATGTAATTCTCCAACAGGCGCAACTCGCTCTGACTTGTGATCATGTACGGATCACCCGCGCGCCCGCTGCCGCTCGCGAACGCGTGATCAACGGTGCGCAACGGTTTGACGTTGATCATGAAGTCGCTGAGCGTGCCGTTCGCCACCGCGCCCGATATACCGCCGTACGTCTCCGTCGCTCCGTTCGGGTAGTATTCGGACGGCGGACGGTTGATGACGAATGTGTCCGCGTTGTCGAACAGGTGCAGACCCCACGCCGTTGTAAGACCGAGACTGTTGCTGTTGACCACGGTGCGACCACCGACGGCACCGGGCGCGATCACGAGATACTCAACACCGTAATTGTCCGTTGTATTCAGCGTGACGTTGGGCGCGGCGACGCATATTCTCGCTCCGCGCGAGAAATTGTACGTACCCGGCTCGGTGATGTACGTGCCGATGACGTTGTTCAGAATCGTCACGACCTGCGCGCGTGTGAACGACCCCTTCGGCTTGAACGAGCCGTCGGGGAAGCCGCTGATAAAATTTCTCGCACGGAAATTCTCGACGGCGGTCGCGTAATCCTCCGAGACGTCTTTCCCGTCGGTGAACTTGACGTTGTTCGCGTTGTACATCGAGCTCTTGAACCAGAACGCGCGGAACATCATCTCGACAGCTTCCTCGCGGGTCAGCGCGCGGTCGCCCTGCGCCAACCCCGTGTCGACTATGTACACGCCTTGCAGCGCGACGGCATTGATGTCCGCGTCGTACCATTTCCCTGAGGTGTCGGTGTAGAACCGCTCGTCCGTCGCGGGAAATTTCAGCACGCGGTTGAGAATCGCCGCGAGTTCGGCGCGCGTGATCGACGCGTCGGGTCGGAATTTGCCGTCAGAGCCGAGCAGTACGCCGAGGTCGCTCCAACGCTCAATCGCGGCGTTCGCCCAATGCGTCGCGGTGTCCGAGTATGTCGTCGCGCGGCTCAGGTTCGCGGGAATCACGGCGATTACAAGGCAAAGCGTGACGACGAGAGCGGCAAATCGATGCAATTTTTTCATAAGTACCTCCGCATGATGTATTTTGGAATGATTATACAGCACGCCGCAGACATTGTCAAGCAAACTCTCGCGCATGGACAATCGAAAACCGTTAATTGCGAATCACAAGTTGAACACCGCGTGTCTTGCGTCCTCATAAGGGGCGATATCCACATCGCCCCGTGCTTTTTGCTGTCGTTCAGAGTGCCTTTACCGCCATTCAGAGCGAAGCGAAGAATCTAACGGATAACGCACCGCATTTTCCGTAGGGACGGACGCCCCTGTCCGTCCCGTATGGGTTTCCGCATAAACAAACAAGGACGGACGGGGGCGGGGACGGGGGACAAACCCCCGCCGTCTGCGGACGGCACGGCCTTTCCGAAAGGGGGCAGGGTTAGGACGGTGGTTGCGGCGCGATACACGTCGCGGGTTATCATTGACGTGACGGTTTGCGTAGGGCGCGACGACCTCGGCGCGCCGTTGAGCCGATATTTGCGCGCGGTTGTCGGGTTGACGGTGCGCCCGGTGGTCGCACCCTACGGTCGGTGCGGTGTGATAAATGTTGCGGGAGACGCGACGGGTTGCGGTGCGTACCGTAGGGGCGACCATTGGTCGCCCGTCGTGTTGTTCGCACCGTGACAGGGCGACCGCACGTGGTCGCCCCTACGCAAACCGAAACACGTGCGCACAAAAAATCCCGCGCCGCAAGACGCGAGATGCATAAACGATATTTTAATCCCCGCTATGCCCATAAAAACAACCACACAGCGACGACCGTGCGATTTTATACAAAATCCGAAAAATAATCCTTGACAAACGCTTCCGCATCAGGTATAATTAACCGCTATGTGTCACCTCTGACGCACAGCGGATAAAACCCCAACCTAATTCGATCTGTCCATAGTATAGCACGCGTTACGCAAAATGTCAACCCATGGCGATTATTATTTAACAACGCACACGGGAGTGTCGGGCAAATTGACAGTGAGCAACTGCCCAACCGAGCGTATAAAGCAGGAGGTAAACACATTGCCTAAGACCGTAATGTACGGCAAAACCGAGCGTCAGAGCTACGCGAAGCACGAGGAGATTCAGGAGATGCCGAATCTGCTCGAAGTGCAGAAGAAATCGTACGACCGCTTCCTGAAAGAGGGTTTGCGCGAGGTGTTCCGTGACGTGGCGGCGATAACCGACCACACGGGCAATCTCGAACTCACGTTCGTCGACTACTCGATGGAGGACGACCCGAAGTATTCCGTCGAGGAGTGCAAGGCGCGCGACGTGACGTACGCAAAGCGCGTCAAGGTCACTGTGCGTCTGCGCAACCGCGCGACGGAGGAGATCAAGGAGCAGGAGCTGTTCATGGGCGATTTCCCGCTCATGACGGACGCGGGTACGTTCATCATCAACGGAGCCGAGCGCGTCGTCGTCTCACAGATTATCCGCTCGCCCAGCTCGTACTTTGAGAAGCGCATCGACCCGAAAACGACCGCCGCGATATACGCCGCGACGCTGATACCGTATCGCGGGGCGTGGCTCGAATACGAGACGGACATCTCGGACGGGTTCTACGTGCGCATCGACAAGAACCGCAAACTGCCGATAACGTGGATTCTCCGCGCTGTCGCGAAACCGACGACGGACGTGTACGCGCGCCTGTCGATGGAGGGCGCGGAGAACGGCGTCGTCACACCCGCGCAGTTCCGCGCGATATTCGGCGACGATGAGCGCATTTTGGCGACGTTGGAGCGCGACCCCGCTGTGTCACGCGAGGACTCACTGATCGAGATTTACAAGCGTCTGCGCGTCGGCGAACCGCCCACGGTCGAGTCGTCCGAGTCGCTGCTGCACAGCCTGTTTTTCGACCCGCGCCGATACGAGATATCGAACGTCGGGCGTTACAAATTCAACAAAAAGCTGACATTGTGGCGGCGCATCGAGGGCAAGACGCTGCTGAACCCCGTCGCCGACCCGCTCACGGGCGAGATCATCGCGGAAGCGGGCGAGACGCTGACACGCGCACGCGCGCAGTTCATCGACGACCGCGGCGTGAACGGTGTCACGCTCGACGTGGACGGCAAATCGGTCAAGTGCTTCGGCAACGGCATGGTCAAACTCGACGGGTTCGTCAACTTCGACCCGAAAGAGCTGGGCATACGCGAGCGCGTGCGCTTCACCATATTGAAAGACCTGCTCGAAAAGTACCCGTCGAACGCGATTCGCGGCGCGATTGAGGACAACATCGACGACCTGATACCGCGCACGATTATCCCCGACGACATCTTCGCGACCGTCAACTACTTAAACTGCCTTGCGAACGGCGTGGGCGAGGACGACGACATCGACCACCTCGGCAACCGCCGTATGCGCTGCGTCGGCGAGCTGCTGCAAAACCAGTTCAAGCTCGGCTTTTCCCGCATGGAGCGCGTCGTCCGCGAGCGCATGACGCTGCAAGACCTCGACATCATCACGCCGCAGAGTCTGATCAACATCAGACCCGTGACGGCGGCTATCAAAGAGTTCTTCGGCAACTCGCCGCTCAGCCAGTTCATGGATCAGACGAACCCGCTCGCGGAACTCAAACACAAACGCCGCCTGTCCGCGCTCGGACCCGGCGGATTGTCGCGTGAGCGCGCGAGTTTCGACGTGCGCGACGTTCACTACACGCATTACGGGCGCATGTGCCCGATTGAGACGCCCGAGGGTCCGAACATCGGACTGATCTCGTACCTCGCGAGTTTCGCGAGCATCGACGACTACGGCTTCATCAAGGCACCGTTCCGCCGCGTAGACAAATCGACGGGCATCGTGACGAACGAGATCGTCGCCATGACCGCCGACATCGAGGACGAGTTCATCGTCGCTCAGGCGACGGAGCAGATCGGCGCGGACGGGCGTTTCGTGACCCCTCGCGTCACCTGCCGCCACCGCGACGAGATCGTCGAGGTCGAACCCGAGCGCGTGGACTTCGTGGACGTGTCGCCGGGCATGATGGTCAGTATCGCGACGGCGATGATACCGTTTTTGGAGAACGACGACGCGAACCGCGCGCTCATGGGCGCGAACATGCAAGGTCAGGCGGTTCCGCTGCTGCGCCCCGAGGCTCCGATCGTCGCGACGGGCATCGAACACAAGTGCGCCGTCGACAGCACGGTGTGCGCGCTCGCCGAGGGCGACGGCACCGTTCAGGAGGTCACCGCCGACCTAATCACGGTCAAATACGACAGCGGCAAGATAGGTTACTACCCGCTGACGAAGTTCAAACGCTCGAACCAAGGCACGTGCGTCAACCAGCGTCCCATCGTGAACGTGCGCGACCGCGTCGCGGCGGGCGATATCCTCGCCGACGGTCCGAGTACGGACGACGGCGAACTCGCGCTCGGCAAGAATATACTTGTCGGCTTCATGACGTGGGAGGGCTACAACTATGAGGACGCTATCCTCATCAACGAGCGTCTGTCCTACGACGACGTGTTCACCTCGATACACATCGAGGAGCACGAGATCGACGCGCGCGACACGAAGCTCGGACCCGAGGAGATCACGCGCGATATACCCGGTGTCGGCGCGGACGCGCTGCACTATCTGGACGAGCGCGGTATCATCTCGGTCGGCGCGGAGGTTCACGCGGGCGATATCCTCGTCGGCAAGGTCACGCCGAAAGGTGAGACGGATCTGACCGCCGAGGAACGGTTACTGCGCGCGATATTCGGTGAAAAGGCGCGCGAAGTCCGCGACACGAGCCTGAAAGTGCCGCACGGTGAGTCGGGTATCGTCGTGGACGTGAAAGTGTTCACGCGCGAGAACAACGACGAGATGAACCCGGGCGTGAACATGGTCGTGCGCTGCTACATCGCGCAGAAGCGCAAAATCTCCGTCGGCGACAAGATGGCGGGACGGCACGGTAACAAGGGCGTCGTATCGCGCATACTGCCGCAGGAGGATATGCCGTACATGCCCGACGGCACCCCGCTCGACATCGTGCTGAACCCGCTCGGCGTTCCGTCGCGTATGAACATCGGACAGGTGCTGGAAGTTCACCTCGGTTACGCGGCTCACGCGCTCGGCTGGAAGGTCGCCACGCCGATATTCAACGGCGCGACAGAGCAGGATATATGGGACACGCTGAAACAGGCGGGTCTGAGCGAGGACGGCAAGAGCGTACTGTACGACGGGCGCACGGGCGACAGGTTCGACAACGCCGTGACCGTCGGTTACGTCTACTTCTTAAAACTCCACCATCTGGTCGACGATAAAATCCACGCGCGTTCTACGGGACCGTACAGTCTCGTCACGCAGCAACCGCTCGGCGGCAAGGCGCAGTTCGGCGGACAGCGTTTCGGAGAGATGGAGGTCTGGGCGTTGGAAGCCTACGGCGCGGCATACACGTTGCAGGAGATTCTGACCGTGAAGTCGGACGATGTGACGGGGCGTGTGCGCACGTACGAGTCGATTGTCAAAGGACACAACATACCGAAACCGGGCGTACCCGAGTCGTTCAAGGTGCTTATCAAGGAGTTGCAGTCGCTCTGCCTTGACATGAAAGTGCTGGACGAGAACGGCGACGTTATCGACCTCGAAAACGCGGCGGACGACGATGACGACGATTTCCGCGACGTTCTGCGCGAGCGGGACGCGTACCGCGCCGACGACGGCGAATTTACGCGCGCGGGCTTCGAGTTCGAGATACCCGATGGTATCGAGAGCGTCACACTCGACAGCGACGACGACGATGAGACGCTGTTCAGCGAGGAATACATCGCCGACGACGGCATTGACGACCTCGCGGGCGACGACGCGGCAGACGACTTTCTCGACGATGTCGTCGACGCAGCAGAGGAGGACTTATAATGGCATTTCCGACATTTGAATCTATCCGCATCGGTTTGGCGTCGCCCGACATGATCCGCAATTGGTCGCGCGGCGAGGTCAAAAAACCCGAGACGATCAACTATCGCACGCTGAAACCCGAACGCGACGGGCTGTTCTGCGAGAAGATATTCGGACCCACGAAGGACTGGGAGTGCCACTGCGGTAAGTATAAAAAAATCCGCTTCAAGGGCAAGATTTGCGACCGCTGCGGCGTCGAGGTCACGAAATCGAGCGTCCGACGCGAGCGCATGGGGCATATCGAACTCGCCGCGCCCGTGTCGCATATATGGTATTTCAAGGGCATACCGTCGCGCATGGGACTGCTGCTCGACCTGACCCCGCGTATTCTCGAAAAAGTGCTGTATTTCGCGGCGTACATCGTCACCGACCCCGGCGACACGACGTCGACGCGCTTGCAGCGTTACCAGATTCTCTCCGAAAAGGAGTACCGCGACCTGCGCGAGAAGTTCGAGTCGGACTTCAAGGCGGGCATGGGCGCGGAAGCCGTGCGCGAACTGCTGAACACCGTCGATTGCGAGCGGTTTATCTCGATTCTGCGCACGAGCGAGGATTTGTTGAACACATACCCCGAGGACATCACGATGCACGACACGTGCTCGCGCTGCCCGAACGCGGAGGACTGCCGCGTGCGTATCGCGGACACCGCACGCGAGCGTCTGCGCCTGCGTTCCGAGGGTGAGATACCCGTCACCGAGTTCTCGAAAGATGAGCGTTTGGAGCGTTTCTCCTCGCAACTCCGCACAGAGGTCAAGGAGGCGAACGGACAGAAAAAGGCGAAACTCATCAAGCGGCTTGAAGTCGTCGAGGCGTTCCGCACGTCGGGCAACGACCCCGCGTGGATGATCATCGAGGCGTTGCCCGTGATACCGCCCGAGATTCGCCCGATGGTGCAGCTCGACGGCGGTCGGTTCGCGACCTCCGACTTGAACGACCTGTACCGCCGCGTCATCAACCGCAACAACCGCCTGAAACGCCTGATCGAGCTGAAAGCCCCCGACATCATCGTGCGCAACGAAAAGCGCATGTTGCAGGAAGCTGTCGACGCGCTGATCGACAACGGCAGACGCGGACGCGCCGTCACGGGCGCGAACTCGCGCGCGCTGAAATCGCTGTCCGACATGCTGAAAGGCAAGCAGGGGCGTTTCCGCCAGAACCTGCTCGGCAAACGCGTGGACTACTCGGGGCGTTCGGTTATCGTCGTCGGTCCCGACCTGAAACTGTACCAGTGCGGCGTGCCGAAAGAGATGGCGGTCGAGTTGTTCCGCCCGTTCATCATGAAAAAACTCGTCGAGGACGGCAAATCCACGAACATCAAATCCGCGAAGAAGATGGTCGACCGCGGCGTACCCGAGGTCTGGGACGCGCTCGAATTTGTCATCAAGGAACACCCCGTGCTGCTGAACCGCGCGCCTACGCTGCACCGTCTGGGTATACAGGCGTTCGAGCCGATACTCGTCGAGGGTCGCGCGCTGAAACTGCACCCGCTCGTCTGCTCCGCGTTCAACGCGGATTTCGACGGCGACCAGATGGCAATCCACGTGCCGCTGTCCGCCGAAGCGCAGGCGGAAGCGCGGATTCTCATGCTCTCCGCGAACAACCTCCTGCACCCGAAGGACGGCAACCCCGTCACCGTGCCGACGCAGGACATGGTTCTCGGCTCGTACTACCTCACCTACGTGCGCGACGACGAGAACGAACCCGACGAGGACGGCGTACCGTACGTCCGCGCGTTCGCGTCGAAAGACGAGGCGTTGATGGCGTACCAACTCGGACGTTTGAAGATTCACGCGCCGATCAAGGTGCTCGTCCACCGCGAGTTCGACGGCGCGCTCGAATCCGCCGTTATCGAGACGAGCGTCGGGCGCATACTGTTCAACGAGCCGATACCGCAAGACCTCGGCTTCGTCGACCGCACAGACCCCAAGACGAAATTCGACCTCGAGATCAGTTTCCGCTGCGGCAACAGCCAACTGCGCGACATCATACGCCGCTGCATCGCGAAGTACGGGTTCGCGCGCTCCGCCGAGGTGTTGGACGACATCAAGGCACTCGGTTTCCGCTACTCGACGCGCGGCGCGCTGACGATCTCGATATACGACATGACGGTGCCTGACGCGAAGAAAACGCTGATCGCGGAGACGGAGCAGAAGGTCATCGACATCGAGAACTTCTTCAAAAACGGCGAGATCACCGACGATGAGCGTTATCGTCTCGTCGTCCGCGAGTGGACGCGCACGACCGCTGATGTGACGGCGGCGTTGACGGACGCGCTCGACGAGTACAACCCCATCTACATGATGGCGAACTCGGGCGCGCGCGGCAGTATGAAAAACTTCTCACAGCTCGCGGGTATGCGCGGACTGATCGCGAACACCGCGGGTAAGACGATTGAAATCCCCGTCAAGGCGAACTACCGCGAGGGCTTGTCGGTTCTCGAATACTTCGTGTCGTCGCGCGGCGGACGCAAAGGTCTTGCCGATATCGCGCTGCGAACCGCCGACTCGGGGTACCTCACGCGCCGTCTCGTCGATGTCTCGCAGGACGTGATAATCCGCGAACACGACTGCGGTACGCACGACGGTATATTCGCGTCGTCCCAGATGGAGAACGGTGTCGTCGTGCGCACGTTTGCGGACGCGATAAACGGGCGTTACCCCGCCGTCGACGTTGTGGACGAGGACACGGGCGAGGTGCTGTTCTCGCGCGACGAGATGTTCAAAAAAGCTGATGCCGCAGTGCTCGAATCGCGCGGTATCACGCGCGTAAAAGTCCGCACCGTGCTCGACTGCGAGGCGCGTTCGGGTGTCTGCTCTAAGTGCTACGGGCTGAACCTTGCGACCGACGAACCCGTCGGTATCGGCGAGGCGGTCGGCGTAATCGCGGCGCAGTCCATCGGCGAACCCGGTACCCAGCTCACAATGCGCACGTTCCACACGGGCGGTGTCGCGGGTGAGGATATCACGCAGGGTCTGCCGCGCGTTGAGGAGCTGTTTGAGGCGCGCCGCCCGAAGAAGATGTCGATTCTCGCTGAGACCTCGGGCATCGTCTCGATTGAGGAGACGCGTAAGAACGCCGTCGTCGCAATCACGGTGACGAACGCCGAGACCGAGGAGGTTTTCGTGTACTCCACGCCGAAATCGGCGGGATTGCGCGTCGAACACGGCGCGACGGTCGAAAAAGGCGAGCGTCTGACCGACGGCGCGCTCAATCCGCACGACGTCATGCGTATTCGCGGCAAGGACGACGCGCAGAACTACCTGATCTCCGAGGTGCAAAAAGTGTACCGCGAACAGGCGGTTGACATCAACGATAAGCACATCGAGGTCATCGTGCGTCAGATGATGCGCCGCGTGCGCGTCGAGGAGGGCGGAGACACGGGTCTGCTGTCGGGTACAACGGTCGATGTTCTCGAACTGCGCCGCCTGAACCGCGCCATAGCCGAGCGTACAGCGGCGGGTGAACTGCGCGACGACGGCGAGGAGTTCCAGCCCGCGACGTACACGCAGACGCTCATGGGCATCACGAAAGCGTCGCTCGCGACGGATTCGTTCCTGTCGGCGGCGAGTTTCCAGGAGACGACAAAGGTGTTGACCGAGGCCGCGATAAACGGCAAGGTCGACCGTCTGCTCGGTCTGAAAGAGAACGTCATCATCGGCAAACTCGTGCCTGCGGGTTCAGGTCTCGCGCGCTACCGCGACGCGGACGTGGACTACGGCGGCATAACCCCCGAGGGTGACGAGGAGTTCGACGTGGACTTCTCAGGTTTGGAAACGCTCAGCAACGTGCTGTAAATAGGGCGAACGGTAAGATTTGCGATAAAACTTGCGATAAAATTTGCGAAACAGCCCCCGAATGCGCCCCTGACGTAAGAAAACAATATTGATTAGCTGTTGGCGCGGTATGTTTATGCCGCGTCAATGGCTTTTTCCGTGGGTATGTCTTGCGTTTGTGTCTGCTCCGTTGCCAC
>JAISJJ010000152.1 GCA_031261585.1 Oscillospiraceae bacterium | reverse complement strand
ATGAGATTCTTCGCTTCGCTCTGAATGACAGGGACGGTGCAGAATGATGGCAGGGGCGATGTGGACATCGCCCCCTACGAGGACGAGAGACACGCAATTTTCAACTCGTGATTCGCATTAATAATGAATAATTACGGGGGGGTGGACGGGGAACGGATTATCGTTCTATTTCCTGTATCGGCGCATATATGTACCTTGAAACTAATGTTTATTTGGGGGGTATATGGAGACTTTTGATGTTTTGCGCGGCAATTCGCGCGTCGGTGAGGCTACTGTGCGGCAGGACGGGTTGCACACTGTGATTGAGGCGGCGGCGGTGCGCCCCGACGATGGGGTGTACCGTCTCGCGGCTGTCTGCGGCGGTGAGTTGCGCCCGCTCGGTGTCGCGCTGCCCGACGGTGAGGTACTGCGGTTCAAGAAGAAATTCACGAAACTCACGTTGCGCGAGCTGGGCTATGCGGAGCCGTCCGCGTGCGCGCTCGTCCTCAGCGGTGAGACGCTCGCAGCGTCAACGGGCGTTCAGCGGATCGCGCAATCTGTCGCGGACGCGGTACCCGACATCGTACACGCTGCCGTCGGTGTCGTCGCGCCTGAGCCGATTGCGAAGCTCGCGGAGGTCGTGTCGTCGGAGATTATCGACGCGGTGACGGAGGTTTTCGCGCCCGCACCGCCCGTTGAGGTCGAAGTGATCACGGAACCGTCGGTCACGGTGTTCGAGCCGCAAAAACCCGAACCCGAACCCGAGCCGACACCCGACCCTGCGCCTGTCTCGGAACCCGTCGCGCCGATAATCGTCACGCCGATCACGCCCGAGGTGTCTGTCGTCACGCCGAACGAGTTGAAGTCCGACCCTGTGACCGAAATCGCACCGCCCGCGCTGCTCGGTTGGAGCGCGATAGCCGAACCGCGCGAACTCTTCCGTGAGAGTGGGTTATCCGCGATAACGGGCGACATGTCTGGTGCGTTGACGCGCCGCGACGACGCGCTCGTCTATCTCGCCGCGCCGATTGAGGAGGACGCGGAGTTCGCGATGATGCCCGTGTTCTGCTTCGGCACACCCGAGGTGATCGGCGGTCGCGGATACCTCGTGTTCAAACTGCGCGACGGGGTGCTGACGGCGTAAAATCTGTCTTGACACGTAACATATTACGTGTTATAATGCCGTTAATTGAACCCCCCTTTACGGAGGTGAATAATGAAGAGTTATTCGTCACTCGAAGTAGTAAAAATTCTGAAAGCGGACGGTTGGTATGAGGTTCATTGCAATGGCGATGACCATCAATACAAGCATCCGACGAAAAAAGGGCGCGTAACGGTGCCGCACCCGAAAAAAGACTTGCCGATCGGCACATTGAAAAGCATCGAAAAACAAGCGGGAGTGAAATTCAAGTAGCTCCCGCACTTCCCCTAACAAAGTATTCGGAGGTATTTATTTTGACAGACACATATATTTATCCCGCTGTGTTTTCATACGCGGAGGACGGAATATCTGTCGAGTTTCCCGACTTGCCTGGTTGCTTTCCTCTTGGATACACGACGGAGGAAGCGGTTCAAAGCGCGCGCAGTTGTCTTGCGCTGCACATCTACGGCATGGAAAAGGACGGCGAGGAAATCCCTGAGCCGTCTGACGCGCGGCATATTCATCACGGCGAAAACGAGGTGGTAATGCTTGTCGAGGTCTTTATGCCGCCGTTTCGTGAAAGAATGACCAACCGATTCGTGAAAAAAACGCTCTCAATCCCGCAGTGGCTCAACTCGGAAGCGGAGCGCGCGGGCGTGAACTTCTCGCAGGTGCTGCAAAAAGGGTTGCGAGAATATTTGCACTTGTAGCGCGTATATCCCGCGATTTGCCGTGCATACTACCGTTACAAACCAATATATGGGAGGTAGACATGGCAACACTCACTACAAAGGAGCTGTCCGCACTCGAGGATCAGCTCAGCATGGAACAGTCGATTGTCAACAAGTATCAGGCGATGGCGGATCTGTGCAGCGACACGAAACTTCAAAAATGCCTGAAAGACGCGGCGCAAAAACATCAGCAGCATTTCGACACGCTGCTGACATTCTTGGGTTAAGGGGGGCTACGGTTATGCAGGACGTAAAGGCGGCTGTAAATCTTCTGTCGGAGCAGCAGATCATGATGGATACGCTGCTCAGCCAGAAGCAGATCACAGGGGTTTACAACACTTTCGCGTGCGAGTGTTCATCGGATAAACTCCGCACGGCGATGCTCGACATTCTTCAAGACGACCACTGTATTCAGGCGAACATCTTCAAGGAGATGCAGACGCGCGGCTGGTATGTGACCGAGACCGCGCCCGCCGCAAAAATCAAACAGGCAAAGCAAAAGGCAACGAGTGCCAGTTAACAATGAACAGTTAACAGTTAACAACTTAGGACGAGGGTTACGGTTTTTGCCGTAACCCTCGTCCCCTAACTGTTAACTGTTCACTGTTAATTGTTAACTGAATCAAATCCTTGCGCTAAGTCGGCTATTATGTCGTCTATGTGTTCGGTGCCGATGGACAGGCGGATTGTTGTCGGCGTTATGCCCGCGTCGAGCAGTTCCGACTCCGACATCTGCGAGTGTGTTGTGGACGCGGGGTGGATTACGAGGGACTTCACGTCCGCGACGTTCGCGAGCAGCGAGAAAATCTCGAGCGATTCTGTGAAGCGGCGCGCCTGATCCGCCGTTCCCGCAAGCTCGAACGTGAAGATCGAACCCGCGCCGTTCGGGAAATATTTGTTGTACAGCGCGTGGTCGGAGTGCTCGGCGAGAGCGGGGTGGTTGACCTGACGTACTTTCGGGTGCTTCACGAGCCACTCGACGACTTTCAGCGCGTTCTCAACATGGCGTTCGACACGCAGCGAGAGCGTCTCAAGCCCTTGCAGGAACAGGAACGAGTTGAACGGCGAGATCGTGGAACCCGTGTCGCGCAGCAGCGTCGTGCGAATCTTCATTATGTACGCGATCGCGCCGCACGCCTCGGTGAACACCACGCCGTGATAGCTCGGATTCGGCTCGGACAGCCCGGGGAACTTGCCGTTAGCCCAGTTGAACTTCGCACCGTCGACGATGACGCCGCCTATCGACGTGCCGTGACCGCCGATGAACTTCGTTGCGGAGTGGACGACGATATCCGCGCCGTGCTCAAACGGGCGGAACAGGTACGGCGTCGCGAACGTGTTGTCGACGACGAGCGGGATACCGTGGGTGTGCGCGATCTCGGCTATCGCCTCGACGTCAAGTACCGTGCTGTTCGGGTTGCCGAGCGTCTCGATGAACACGAGTTTTGTGTTCGGCTGAATCGCGGCTTCGAGCGCGCTGAGGTCGTGTCCGTCGACGAACGTGGTTGTTATACCGCGCTCGGGCAGTGTGTTAAGGAATAGGTTGTAGCTGCCGCCGTAGATGAACTTGTCGGAGACGATGTGGTCGCCCGTGCGCGCGATGTTCTCGATCGCGTACGTGACCGCAGCAGCTCCCGACGCGACAGCGAGTGCGGCGGCACCGCCCTCGAGCGCGGCAATGCGCTGCTCGAACACGTCGCTCGTCGGGTTCATCAGTCGCGTGTAGATGTTGCCCGCCTCGGTGAGCGCGAAACGATTCTTTGCCGAGTCCGAGGACGGGAACACGTAGGACGAGGTCTGGTAGATCGGCACAGCGCGCGCGTCGGTCGCGGGATCGGGCTTCTCCTGCCCGACATGCAGTTGCAGCGTCTCGAATTTGTAGTTGGACATGGTGATCTCCTTAAAAAGTATGTAATGTGTATATGTATTATGGGTATTATAGCGCAGATTTCGCGTTTGTCAAGAGGAAATTCGGAATATTTTCGGCAGTTACAGGATTATGTCGCTGAGCGGTTTGCGGTTCGTGTGGAACGGCGACGGCGCGGCGTCGTCGGCGGGATAGCCGAGCGGCAGCAGCGCGACGGGCATCAGCTCGGGCGCGAGACCGAACGCCGCGGTGACTTTTTCAGGCTCGAAGAACATGACCCAGCAACTGCCGAGACCGATGTCCTGCGCCTGCAACATCATGTGCGTCGTGACGATTGACGCGTCGACCACGCCCGAATCGACACCGTCGTTGCGTTTCCACGTCGCGGTGCCGTCGTAGCAGACGACGAGTACGGCGGGCGCACCGTAGCGGCACGGCGAGCAACCGTCGATCTTCGCCAAATCCTCGGCTGACGTGCAGATTTTGATGCGTTGCGGTTGGTCGTTGTGCGCCGTCGGTGCAAGGCGCGCGGCTTCGAGAATCTTGTCGAGTTTTGCCTGCTCAACGGGCTTCGGGTCGAACTTGCGGATGGAGTAGCGATTGGTTGCGAGCTCTTGGAATGACATGGCGCACCTCCGAATGATTTTTTGTGTTTTACGCGAGTGATCATTTGCCGTACCGCACACTGCGGTGATTTTAATGTATTATATCATACCCCGCGCGGATTTCAATAGCGAATTGCGCAAAAAAACTGAAATTAGGTATTGCAAAACTGCGCGGAATATGCTATTATAGCAATCGACTGTTTAACAGATCGCCCTGTACGCGTCTGTTATCTGTCGGTTGACGACGTGGTGGGTATAGCTCAGTTGGTTAGAGCACCGGATTGTGGTTCCGGGGGTCGGGGGTTCGAGTCCCCTTACCCACCCCAGACTCCAATTAGCAATTAACAATGAACAATTAACAATTGCGTGGGTTTGGCGATAACGACAGCACGCCGTATACTCCCTAATTGTTAATTGTTAATTATTCATTGTTAATTGACGTTGGGGTGTAGCCAAGCGGTAAGGCAGCGGCCTTTGACGCCGCCATTCGCAGGTTCAAATCCTGCCACCCCAGCCAATTTCGCAGTTTACAGTTGACAACGAACAGTTAACAACGGAGACGAGGTGCGGAAGCGCACCGTAACTCCCGTCTCAGTTGTTAATTGTTAACTGTTAGTTGTTAACTGACATTGATCCGGTAGCTCAGTTGGCAGAGCATCTGCCTTTTAAGCAGAGGGTCCCGGGTTCGAGCCCCGGCCGGGTCACCAAAATCCCCCTGTAACCGTTGCGGTTACAGGGGGATTGATTTCGCATTCCGTTATCCTCGTGCCAGCACTTCGCGCACCTGAGCCGCGATCTGCTCGCTCGCGTCGTCGTCCGTGACGATCTCGATCTCGTCGGGCGACGACACGCCGAGGTTCAGCTCGACAGCGCGCGCGATCTGATCCTGCGCGAAGATCGGCGTGTCCATGATCGCGGCGTTTGAGCCGAGATTTTTCAGTATCGCAAGCCCCACCGCGTCGAGCGCGATGCGGTCACTCGATATGAGCATGAGATTCGCGTTGCGGCGCGTTCCCGACATCGGTCCGCCGTCGGTGAACACCTCAACCGCGTCGGACAGCACGAAATCGGGCGTGTACGCAAGGTTGATCTCCGCGATCAGCTTGCGAATATCGGGCGTGTGGAGCCTGCCCATGTCTTTCGGCGTGAAGCCGACCGCGAGTTTCAGCGAGTTTGAGTACACGCCGCCGAAACCATGCGTTTTCAGGCAGCACGTGGCGACGACCGCGTCCGCGTCAAGCAGCGCGCGCGGCACCTCAAAGTACCCGCCCGCCCAGTGCAGGTCGGGTCGCTCAATCTTCACCCACCCGTCGGGCGGCAGCTTTTCGAGGTTCAACAACTCCGTGCCGTACTTCTCGCACAACGCGGGAATACCGCGCTGCGCGAACACCTGCGCCGCGTCGGCGGGACCGCTGCGCTCGCCGAGTGTTATCGTTTTCGGGTTCGCGGCGCGCACGGCGGCGAGCAGTGCTTCGAGCGTGTCGTTGTGCGTCGAGCCGGGCGCGGGGTCTGCGGTGTTGAAATTCGGCTTCACGTACACCGTCTTGCCCGAGTAGTCGGGAACGCCGAAAAAGTCGAGACAGCGGCGCGCGCCGACGCTGCGGTCGTCGGTCGAAACCAGATAAACTGTTGCCTTTGCCATGAAACTGCCCTCCGATTTTATGTATTTGCATGATTATATCATAAGCGGGTTGATTTTACAAGGGTTTTGTGACAAATGGTCACGGCTGCCGCAGTTACTTTTTTCTCGCGTTCCAACCCCCGTCATTGCGAGCGCACGAAGCAATCCAGTCCCCGTTACTCCGTCCAACCCCTCGTTTTACGGGGGCGGGACGTGGGCAACGGGGTTCTGGATTGCTTCGCGCGGCTCGCAATGACGAAGGTTTTGTCGTAGGGGCGGGTAAACACGCCCCTACGCAACGCGAATCCGTAATCGCACCACCGCCGCAAATATGTAACAGGGCGGTTCCCCCGCCCCCGCGATTACGATTTTATCTTTGACCGCGACACCATCGCGGCGGCTACGGCGAACACGATTGCCGCCGCTGTGCCGCCCGACGCGGCGGTGAATCCGCCCGTGAACACGCCCAAAAATCCGCGCTCAACCACCGCGCGGCGCACGCCCTCGCTCAGCGCGTAACCGAAACCCGTGATCGGCACCGTCGCACCCGCGCCCGCGAAGTCCACTAGCCAACCGTACGCCCCGAACGCACCAAGTACCACGCCCGCGACGACGAACGCCGTGAGAATACGCGCGGGTGTCAGTTTCGTCTTATCCACCAGTATCTGCCCGACGGCGCAAAACGCCCCGCCGACGAGAAACACCTTAAAATATTGCATAAATGTATCCATATCGTTGCCTCCGTAACACTGTAAAATTGTCATTCGCCGAGTTCCCGACATATATCACGGGCGATTGATAATCGCCCCTACATGCGCCCCGTCCGCACTATCGTCCAACTCTGCCCCCTTTCGCAAAGGGGGTGCCGACCGCAGTCGGCGGGGGTTTGTCCCCGCACCCTCGTCCCAAATTGTTAATTGTCAATTGTTCATTGTTAATTGACATCACGCGTTCGCAATACTGACCGCGCAGCATATGCCCGGTATCGTCTCGCCCTGTGCGGCGGTGATCGGCGACATCAGCGCGCCTGTTGCGCACAGCAGTACGCGCTTCCACTCGCCGCGCGCCATACCCGTGAGGACTCTGCCGCACAGCACACTCGCCGAACAGCCGCAACCCGAACCGCCCGCGTGTACGTCCTGCGTGTCGGGGTCGTAGATCATCATGCCGCAGTCGTTGTGCAATCCGCGCAGATCCACGCCGTCGCGCGCGCACAGGTCAAGCAGGATATCCGAGCCGACAGAACCGAGATCGCCCGTCAGAATCAGGTCGTAATGCGCGGGCGATACGCCGAGATCGCGCAGATGCCGCGTGATCGTGTCGTGCGCCGCGGGGGCCATCGCCGCGCCCATGTTGTTCGCGTCGGTCACGCCAGCGTCGACGATTTTGCCGACCGTGAAGTGCGTGATGTGCTGTGCGTACTGCCCGTTTCGCGCGCCGCACGACGTGTGCATACCGTTGCCGAGGACGACGCACCCCGCGCCCGTCACCGTCCACTGCGCCGTGGGCGCGCGCTGCCCGCCGTATTCGAGCGGCATACGGAACTGACGCTCAGCCGAGCAGAAGTGCGAACCCGTGACGCACGCGACGCGCGACGCAAATCCGCCGCCGACCGCCATCGCGCCGAGTGCCAACGTCTCCGCCATCGTGCTGCACGCGCCGTACACCCCGAAAAACGGCACGCTCTCGGCGCGCAACCCGTAGGTCGACGCGGTGCATTGGCTCAAAAGGTCGCCCGCGTATATGAAATCCAGCTCGTCGGGCTGCATTTTCGCCTGTTCCAGCGCGTAGTCAAACGCGAGCTTCTGCATACGGCTCTCCGCGAGTTCCCACGACGGTTGCCCGCACGTCACGTCGGGTTCCACGTGGTCAAAATACGCGGACAGCGGACCGTCGCCCTCCATCTTGCCGACCACGCACGACGACGACACGATGCGCGGCGGCACGAGCAGCGTGACCGTCCCGCGTTGCCGCTCAACTGTTTGAGTTTTCAATGCAGTTACCTCTTTCAAGTTTGTCGCGGTTATTGTGCGCCGCGCCGGCGAAATTTTGCGTGCCAATTGTTGGGCAATGGCTCGATTCGCGCCCCGCATTTTGCACCTTGAATGTCGTCGTAGGGGACGCCGCCCTCGGCGTCCCGTCCCCAACATTGCGGCGACCTGTCATTCAGGGAAAACGGCGGGCGATTAATAATCGCCCGCCGTTGTTCGCCCCACAACAGGGCGACCACACAGGGTCGCCCCTACACAAACCGATACACGCGCGAGAGAACCAAGACCCTGACACGCGCCGCAGTGCGGCAGCGAAACGAGCCGCAGTGCCTTTTGATGTGACGTGACGCATTTGTCTCGCCTTAGCGAAGCAATAATTATTGGTTTTGGAGTGATGAAAAAATAGCTCCGCAAACACTACCGTTCTCGGTTAAAGGAACCTTTGGGACTGCCCACCATCGCCGCCGCTGCCCTTCTCGCGTCTCACGGAAGCGAGAAGGGCGCGGTGCGTTCCCTCCAACGAGCTTTGGTTACTTTCTCTCGACAGAAAGTAACGTCCGTCCGCCGCAGGCGGGACAGAGTTGCGAAACGCAGAGCATTGCCCGCGACGTAAGTCGCGAGATGAGATTCTGCAAAGGGCGGGTAGACCCCGCCCCTACGAAGACGAGAACGGCGAATCAATATCAAGGGGATTCTTCGCTTCGCTCAGAATGACAGGTGGGGGCAAGTCGCGCGCGTGAGATTCTTCGCTTCGCTCTGAATGACAGAGCTGTGCTCATTAAAAAACGAGGGGCGATGTGGACATCGCCCCCTACGAGAACGGGGAATGCGCAATGTTCAACTCGTGATTCGCATTGTCAATTGTTAATTGCCGTCCCCTGATTTTCATTATGAGTTGACAAACACGGAAAAATAGTTTACAATGTTGCAGAAATATTACAAATTCGGGTACAATATCTCCGTCACCCATTAATTAACAGTCGGAGGAATATGGACAACTCTACCTATATAATCAAGGGCGGCTTGTCGCTCAACGGTTCTGTCGCGATATCGGGCGCGAAAAACGCCGCCGCCGCGATAATCCCCGCCGCGCTGATGACCGACGGCTCCTGCCGCGTCGAGAATATCCCCGACATCTCCGACAACGCGAAGCTGTTCAAGATTTTGCGCCGTATGGGCGCGCAGATCACGCGCGTCGGACGCGACGCGTGGGATATCGACTGCTCGGGCGTGAAAACGCACGTTGCGGTGTTCGACGAGATGCAGCAGATCCGCTCGTCGTACTATCTCGTCGGCGCGCTGCTCGCGCGGTTCGGGCGCGCTGATGTCGCCATGCCCGGCGGGTGCAATTTCGGCGGACCGCGCCCGATTGACCAGCACATCAAGGGTTTCACCGCGCTCGGCGCGAAGATTGAGATCAACAACGGCGTGCTGACCGCGACGACGGACGGCGGGCTGCACAGCGCGAACGTCCTGCTCGACGGCATACCCTCCGTCGGCGCGACGATAAACATCATGTTCGCCGCGACGACAGCCGACGGTCTCACGGTCATCGAGAACGCCGCGCGCGAGCCGCACATCGTCGATGCCGCGCAGTTTTTGAACCTCATGGGCGCGGACGTGCGCGGCGCGGGTACCGAGACTATTAAAATTCGCGGCGCGAAGAAGCTCCACGGCGCGGCGCACACGATTATCCCCGACCAGATCGAGGCGGGTACGTTCATGGCTGCCGTCGCCGCGACGGGCGGCGAGGTCGAGCTGACGAACGTGATACCGCGACATTTGGAGTGCATCTCCGTGAAACTACGCGAGATGGGCATCGTCGTCGATGAGTTCGCGGGCGAGGGGCGCGTCGTCGTGAAGAGCAGCGGCAAGATCACGCCGACAGACGTGAAAACCCTGCCGTACCCCGGGTTTCCGACCGATATGCAGCCGCAGATTTCAACCGTGCTGACCCTCGCGGGCGGTACGAGCCGCGTCACCGACAGCGTGTGGGAGAGCCGCTTCCGCTACGTTGACGAACTCACCAAGATGGGCGCGCGCGCGCGTATATCGGGCGCGACAGCCACAATCGACGGTGTGCGTAAATTGACGGGAGCGACGATAAAAGCCACCGATCTGCGCGCGGGTGCCGCACTCGTGATCGCGGGTCTCGCGGCGCACGGCACGACGACCGTCGAGGGCGTGGAGTACGTCGAGCGCGGTTACGAACATTTTGTGGAGAAGCTGAACAGTCTCGGCGCGGACGTTTCGCGGTCGGGGTATGTCTCGGACTCGATGTCAGAGAGCATCGCAGGGGACGCCGCCTTCGGCGTCCCGTCCAAGCAGGCGTAATTTCATGCAAATAACCACCCTTTGCAGCTCTTTATTAAAATGCTCGGTCACGGCAAAGCCGCGACCTGCGCGGAGACGCCGTTGCGACGGCGGCGCGTATCTATCGGTCAGCGTTTGAAATTGTTTTGGCAAGAAGAAGATAACATATGCAAATAACCACTCTGTGCAGCTCTTCATCAGGCAACTGTGCTCTCGTGTCGCACGAGGGCGAGTACATATTGATCGACGCGGGCGTGTCGTACCGCGGCATGACTCAGGCACTCGGCGCGCTCGGTATCACGCCGCGCGAATTGTCGGCTGTGCTGATCACGCACGCGCACTCTGACCACATCGGCGGTCTGACGACGCTCACCAAACGCGTCTCCACCGAGATTATCGCGAGCGCGGAGGCGTGCGACGGCGTACAGCGGCACACGTGCGAGGAACGGCGCGTGTCCCCGATCGAACCCGACCGCGAATTTGCCGTCGGGTCATTTACTGTGCGCGCATTTCGCACGAGCCACGATTCCCCCGGCAGCGTCGGCTACCGCATCTCGGCGGCGGGGCGCACGCTGTCCTACTGCACCGACCTCGGCATCGTAACGCAGACCGTGCTCGACGCGGTGCGCGAGTGCGACACGGCGGTGCTTGAATCGAACCACGACGTGACGATGCTGCGGCGCGGGCAGTACCCCGCGACGCTGAAACGCAGGATTCTCGGCGATTACGGGCATCTGTCGAACGACGCGTGTTCGCGTCTCGCGGTGACGCTTGCGCAATCGGGTACGCGGCGCGTGATTTTGGCGCACATCTCGCGCGAGAACAACACGCCGACGCTCGCGCTCGACACCAACGTACATGCACTGCAACTCGCGGGCGCGACGGTCGGCGACGGCGGCGATATCGACGTAACGGACGCGCCGCAGTACGGCATGAGCCGCACGTACACAGTTTGAGCGACCATATCGTATGATAGGGCTGACGTTTATATGCGCGGGGCGGGTCAAAGAGCCGTATTTCCGCGACGCGGCGGCGGAGTACGTCAAACGGCTCGGCGCGTACCGTGAGACGCGGGTCATCGAGTTCCCCGAGGAGCTCGGCGACACGCAATCCGCGCTGAAACGGGAAGCCGAACGCATTACCGCGTTGATCCCGCGCGGTGCGCACGTTATCGCGCTGTGCGTTGAGGGTCGGGAGATGTCGAGTGAGGAACTCGCGGCGGGGCTGGAACGCGTCGCGCGGACGAAATCGGAGATCGCGGTGCTTATCGGCTCGTCAAACGGGCTGCACGACACCGTGAAAGCACTCGCGGACGAGCGGCTCAGCATGTCGCGCATGACGCTGCCGCACTCGCTCGCGCGCGTGGTGGCACTCGAACAATTCTACCGCGCGTACTCGATATCGGCGGGCGGGAAGTATCATAAATGAGAGGGTATACGAGAGGTTAGAGGTTAGAAATCAGAGGTTAGAGCGGTGGACGGGGGTTGGACGGGGAGCAAACCCCCGCCGCTTGCGAGCGGCACCCCCTTTCCGAAAGGGGGCGGGGACGTTGGACGTTAGACGTTGGACGGGAGTTTTTTCAACATTTCTCTCGTCTAACGCGTCCCTCGTCCGCCGTCGCAACCCTCGTCCAACCTTGCCCCCTTTCGGAAAGGGGGTGCCGTCCGCAGACGGCGGGGGTTTGTCCCCCGTACCCCGTCCCCATCTAACATCTCACCTCTGACATCCAACATCTACCAAGGAGGTTTTTATGTTCTCACGTAATAAACGCGACGAATGGACGCAGGTTGACGGTCAGCCCGACCGCGCGGTGTTTTTGACGCATGTCGGCGGCGGCGGCATGGAGGCGGAGATCACCGTCTCGCGTCTGCGCTCGTTCGGTATACCCGCGATACTTAAAACACCGGGCGAGGGTTTGGCTGGCAAGGTGATTCTCGGTCGTTCGGGCTTCGGCGACGACGTGTACGTACCCGAATCGCAGCTTGCGGACGCTCTCGCGCTGATATCCGACGACGATTTTGACGAAACCGACGGGGAGGACGCATAGTCGTGGACAATCTCGACCTCAACACATTCGCGCCGAGTTCATACTCGCAGTGGCTGTCGTCGCCCGCGCTATCGGACGCTGAACGCCTTGAACTGGAATCAATAATCGACGACGAGCGCGAGATTGAGTCGCGCTTTTTCGCGTTGCCCGAATTTGGCACGGCGGGGTTGCGCAGTGTGATGGGCGTTGGTCTGACGCGCATGAATATCCACGTCGTGCGCTGGACGACGCAGGCGTTTGCGGAGATTATAACCGAACGCAACGCCGCACCGACCGTCGTCATCTGTCACGACTGCCGCATCAACTCGCGCGAATTTTCGATTGAAGCGGCGCGCGTACTCGCGGGCAACGGTATTCGCGTGCTGCTGTTCGACGATATGCGCCCGACGCCCGAGCTGAGTTTCGCGGTGCGCGAGTACGGCGCGGCGGCTGGTATCAACATCACGGCAAGCCACAACACGAGTGAATACAACGGTTACAAGGTTTACGGACCGAGCGGCGCGCAACTCAACACGGCGGACGCGTCGAAAGTCGCGCGGCGCATGGCGGAACTCGACGTGTTCGCGTCGCCGAAAATCGCGGATTACGACGACGCGGTATCTCGCGGTCTGATCGTCGCGCTCGGCGGCGAGACGGACGAGAAATTTCTCGCGCGCGTACTCGAACTGTCGTCGGGCGACCGCTCAGCCGCCGAAAATCTCAGCATCGTGTACACGCCGTTCAACGGCGCGGGGCGTGTGCTCGTCCCCGAAGCGTTGCGGCGCGCGGGTTTCGCGTCGCTGCACTGCGTCGCGGAGCAGATGATACCCGACGGGCGATTCCCGACGGTGCGCAGTCCGAATCCCGAGAATCCCGAGTCGTTCGCGCTCGCGGAGACGCTCGCGAAAGATATCGGCGCGGACATCATCATCGGCACCGACCCCGACGCGGACCGCATCGCCGTCGTCGCGCGGCACAACGGCGTGTACACGCACATCTCGGGTCACGCGACGGGCGCGCTGTTGCTCGATTACCGCCTGCAAACGCTGAAAAACGCGGGCGCATTGCCGACAAACGCCGTCGCTCTGAAAACCATCGTCACCACCGACCTCGCGCGTCTCGTCGCGGAGTATCACGGCGCGCGGAGCGAGGACACGTTCACGGGGTTCAAGTTCATCGCCGAACGGCGCGACGCGCTCGAGAGTTCGGGCGAGGGCGCGGTCGTGTTCGCGTACGAGGAATCTTACGGCTACATGGCGGGTGATTTCACGCGCGACAAGGACGCGGTGTCCGCCGCGCTGCTGCTCGCCGAGTGCGCGGCGCACTGTAAATCGCGCGGCATGACGCTTATCGACGCGCTGATCGCGCTGTACGAGCGGCACGGGTACCACGCGGAGGAGACGGTGAATCTCGTCATGCCCGGGGTGGACGGGATCACGAAGATGCGCCAGCTCATGAAGATTCTGCGCGACGAACCGCCCGCCGACATCGCGGGAACGC
Organism: Oscillospiraceae bacterium; assembly: GCA_031261585.1. Taxonomy (GTDB): domain Bacteria; phylum Bacillota; class Clostridia; order Oscillospirales; family Oscillospiraceae; genus JAIRRO01. Next base: position 11,377 of record JAISJJ010000152.1, on the reverse strand, counting down.
CCGTGATATCGCACAGCGACTACCGAAAAGGTATCACGTACGGCGCGGACGGCGAGACGGCGTTGCCGATTCGCGGCTCGGACGTACTGCAATTCGACCTCGCGGACGGCACGCGGATTCTCGTGCGCCCGTCGGGTACCGAGCCGAAGATCAAGGTGTACGTACTCGCGAAAGGCGCGGATATGCGCGACGCCACGTCGCGCGCCATAGCCTGCGCCGACTGGGCAGAAGCACTGCCGAAAAAGGAACTGTGACAATTAACAGTGAACAATTAACAGTTAACAGTTATGGACGCGCCGCAACCCCCGTCTCAGTTGTTAACTGTTCACTGTTAACTGTTAACTGACAAAGCGGGCTTGCAGCGGTCAATACAACACCGATGCAAGCCCTATATGAAAGTAGGCGGCGCGCCGTCCGCTAAATAATGTTATGTCGCGGACGTGTCCTGTGTGCGGTCGATTGCGCGGAACCGTATTCGCGGCGGTTATGGCTTGCTGTCATTCTGAGCGCAGCGAAGAATCCCCCGACTAATGCGCCTACCCAAGGGGATTCTTCGCTCCGCTCAGAATGACAGCAGGAGACAACAAAAGGGCGGGTAAACACGCCCCTACATCCAACCCCTGTTCTAACCTCCGACTCTAACCTCTCAAAAGGGGAATCTTTTATGCTCATCTCACCATCTATATTGTCTGCGGATTTCACGCGGCTCGGCGACGAGATCGCGTCAATCGCGTGCGCGGACTGGCTGCATTTCGACGTGATGGACGGCGTGTTCGTGCCGAACATCTCCATCGGTCTGCCCGTGCTCGAATCCGTGCGCGCGATCACGGTGAAAACGCTCGACGTACACCTCATGATCACGAAACCCGAGCGGTACGTGCGCGAATTTTGCGAAAAAGGCGCGGATGTCTTGACGATCCACGTCGAGGCGACGGAACCCGCCGAACTGCGCCGCGCGATCGACGCGATTCACTGTTGCGGCAAGCTCGCGGGGTTATCCGTGAAGCCCGCGACACCGATTGACGCGGTGTTGCCGTATCTCGATTCGCTCGATCTCGTGCTGGTGATGACGGTCGAACCCGGGTTCGGCGGGCAGAAGTTCATGGTCGATCAGATTCCGAAAATTGCGGCGTTGCGCGGCGAGATATCGCGGCGCGAACTGCAAACGCTGATCGAGGTCGACGGAGGTGTGAACCCCGAGACCGCCGCGATATGCGCGGCGCACGGTGCGGACGTTCTCGTCGCGGGTTCCGATATCTTCAAACAGGTCGGCACCGCCGCCCGCGCGGCGCGTATCGCGCAGTTGCGGAGGGCGAAATGAGCGTGCTGCCGTCGTCTTTCGAGACGCTGATTGACAAATTCGCCGCGTTGCCCGGTGTGGGGCGAAAATCCGCGCAACGGCTCGCGTTTTTCGTGATCTCCATGACGGACGAGACGGCGCAGTCGTTCGCCGACGCTATAACCGACGCGAAACGCACGATACGCGAGTGCGCCGTGTGCTGCAACCTGTCGGAGGACGAGGTATGTCCCGTCTGCTCGAACACGCGGCGTAACCCGCGCATCGTATGCGTCGTGTCCGACCCGAAAGGCGTTCTCGCGATTGAGCGGGCGCGCGAATTCGGCGGCGTGTACCACGTGCTGCACGGTACGATATCGCCGCTCTCGGGTGTCACGCCCGACGATCTGCGCATACGCGAACTCGTCGCGCGCGTCGCCGACGGCGGTTGCGACGAGGTGATTCTCGCGACGAACCCCGACACCGAGGGCGAGACGACGGCGCGGTACATCGCGCGGCTCATCGAACCGTTCGGTGTGCGCACAACGCGGCTCGCCTACGGCATACCCGTCGGGTCAAGCTTGGAATTTGCCGACGACGCAACCTTGACGAGAGCATTGGAGGGGCGGAGCGAGTATAATTAAGGGCATAGTATGGGCTTAATCGCGCAAGTGTTCGATACCTAAACATAAAATTAAACAGGAGGATTGTTATGGGCAACTACTTAATAACTGGCGGAAACTCGGAGATAGGTCGGGAATTAATCATGGAACTTGATCGTCGAGGACATACAGTTTTCACCACTTCGAGATCGAAACTGAAATACACCGCGCCATGCGCCTACCTGGACGGGATCGACCTGACCTGTGAGGACGATGTGCTTGGCTTGTTCACAAAAGTCGCGGAGGTGTTCGCGTCACCATTCAATGTCATTCACAGTGTAGGTGACTTCTGGTACCACAAAACCATTGAGAACACTCCTTTGGATCAAGCTGCCGCGATGATATCAAGCCATTATCTCACCCTGTATGCGGTGATTCGGCACGCGGTTCCACTGATGTCAAAAGTCGGTGGAGGTCGTGTTTTGGCGTTTACGTGCAATTCCGTAAAGTACAATTACCCCGAGATGGCGGCGTTCACCTCGGCAAAAGCGGCAGTTGAGTGCCTGATAAAATGTGTCGCAAACGAGTATTCGTCTATGGGCATCACGGCAAACGCCTTTGCATTGCCCTCAATAAAAACCGATCAGGTGCTTTCATCAAAACCTGCTGAGCTAACTGGAAATTTCATTTCGATGAACGAGTTGGCGCGCTCAATTGAGGACATAGTCGAGCATCTGCCACAATTCGCCAACGGTAACGTCATCAGTCTCTTTAAGCACAGCGACACGTTTTATCATAAGGGTTACTACGAACGCAATATCTTCTATAACGGTGACGCGCATGAATAAACTGCACAAGTTTTACCAAAAAGGTATCGTTATCTCCTTTATTATTGCTTTTTTAGTCAGTTACTTCGCAGTCACGCCAATTGTAAAACTGATATTGTCGCGGATTAGTGACCCCGCTATTTCCGCATTGATAAGCCACCTGATCTCAATGTTCATCGGTAACGGCGTATTGTTGTATTTGTTCGAAAAAATTGTCAGAACACGCGTGTGGAGGTTATTCTACCCCGAACTCTGCTTTGACGGCAAGTGGAGTGGAAGCACAACATATACGGAAAAGTGGACAAAAACAGACGGTAGCTTTCCTATTGATTCTCCGTTAAATGAGAAGGAGGAGATTCACATCAAACAGGATTGTCTGTCCCTAAAAATCGTTCCGTCCGAATCCGACGGCTTCACTTGGAGTTCTGCGTTCGCGACGTTAAGCGATAGCGGTGACCTCGATATACTCTATGAGGTCACCTACAAAGACAAACTCAAGAGACAGGGGTATCCGTCAAAGTTATTCGGATATGAAAAAATGCACGTGGACAGAAGCGTCACCGCTGCGTCAAAAAAGCCTTTAAGTATGCTCGGAGAGTTCAAACACTGCTTGAATCCCGAAGCCATAGCCATCTTCTCCGGCGAAGTCGAGTATCATCGAGACGTCGATCCATATATTAGTATTATGCGGTACTGATTCGCCATCAAAATTATACAAAAGGAGACAACATGAAAAAAGCACTCACTTTCACACTCGCGGCACTGCTCCTCGCGCTTGCGGCTTGTTCGACACATCCGCCGCTTGATGTCTCGCCTGTTCCGTCGCCCGAGGAGACGTTCATCACGATCAAGGGCGAGCGGTATTCCACGTGGCTGACGGAACTCAGTCTGAACAGCGTTGAACTTACGGACGAGGACATCAAACCGCTCGCGCAGATGACGAATCTGCAAGTGCTGAGCATAATCGGCGATGACATCACCGATATCTCGCCGCTCGCGGGTCTCACAACGCTGTCCGAGCTGAATCTGCAATTCAACCGCATCACCGACATATCGCCGCTCGCGGGTCTGATAAAACTCGAAAATCTGAACCTGTCGCACAACGAGATCGCCGATATCGCACCGCTCGCGGGTCTCACCGCGCTCACGTCTCTGTACCTCGACGTGAATCAAATCACGGACATCGCCGTGCTCGCGGGGTTGCCGAAAATCGGGATACTGTACCTCAACAACAACCTGATAACGGACGTGTCGCCGCTGCTCGAATTGCCGAAGCTGCACACGCTCACCGTCGACAACAACCCCATCGAGGACACCTCGCCGCTCGAACTGCTGCCGACACCGAATCCCGCGAATCAACCGTGATGACACCTGCATAATGTGCGTGTACCGCGCGACGCATGTTGTTTTGTGTAAATCTCTGAAAAATATGTAACGCGAGTTACAAATGTCCATATATAGTTGTTTACAACTTATAAAATTGCTAAATGAAGTACTGTAATATTTGCGGTTGTGCATAATTACAAATTTTATGAAAACGGGAATTATTGCCGAAACTCTATTGACAAATATTGCACTTTTCTGGTATAATTATGTCGTAGTCAGGTTGACTAACACTTAATATTAGGAGGCAAAAGTCATGAAAAAGACGAAGAAGCTCATCTCGATGTTGTTGGTGTTCGCCGTCATGCTCTCAGTGTGTTCGCTGACCACACTTGCCGCCGACGAAACCAAAACGCGCGACAGTACGGAGGTTGAAACAACAATCATCAAACCGTTACCCCAACCAGTCGCTTTAATGGCAGTAGCTCCATCTGGGCTTTCAACAGAATACGCTGGTCCTGGACAGGTGATAGTTCGTTGGAATATGACGGGAGCAATACTGATGTATCTCGCTCAAAGGTATCCCGGCGCACACGGATATGTGCTTGTTGTACAAACAATAATCGGTACATACTGCACGTATATGGGTAGTGTAATGGGTGCTGCCGGTCCGTATAGCGACATTATCTCGATGTCCATTATCGGCATTTATTATTAGAGAGGTTTACGCATGTCACACGAAGAACACGGCATCCCGATTTCCAAACATGTCGGACTGTGGGTCGAGCTTGACCCCGACGACGGGATATACATGGTTCGCTGGAACCTCATGGACGTGCGGGACACGTGGTTTCCCGCCGCAAAGTACATCAAGGTGAAAATCACGTCAACGGCAGGGGTGGAATACGTCGACGTGTCATCGCCGATGGGCGGCGCGGGTTCGGGCGACCCCGAGGACAAGTTGCTCGCAATGCCCGAATTTGCGGTCACATACTGACGGCGCGAAACGCCGAAAATTACGAATAACAACGAACAGAGGGCGCGATTGCGTTCTCTGTTTGTTGTATTGCCGAGAGGTTACATATTCCCGCGAATCAACCGTGATGCTATTGACAAATATTACACTTTTTGTTATAATGCTGTCGCAGTCATAACGGCTGACATTTTGCAGGAGGTGACTCACAATGAACGACCGCGCAGACAACCGCTTTGACGACGATTTGGACGAGAGACAGGCGTACTATTACGAATTTCTGCGTACATTCTTCGGCGGAAACGACGAGGGCGAGATAATTTTCACCATGGCGGGAAGCGGCAGTGCCGCACTGAATCGCATGGATATAGCTTGCTCCGCCGACCACTTCGGCGTCGGCGCGGCTACGGTCAACATCCTGAAAGACGGGCGCGTTATCAAGGCGTTGAAGGTTACAGTGAGCGACAACGGGTGGATACAACACGACTGTGAAAGTCTCGGGCTGACGGCGGGTGATTACGGGCTTGCGCTGATCACCGTTGACGGCGACGGTACGGCGATGCTTGCCGCCGCGGGTTCGCTGACGATTATCGCGGGCGACGATTTGTCGCAAGTTTTGCGCGTTGACGGCACGGTTGCGTAAGCGCGATTTGCAGCAGAATTTCAGCAAAGGCGAGATACACATGTCGCAGTTCGAAGATAACACATAACAACGAACAGAGAGCGCAATCGCGCTCTCTGTTTCCTGTTGCGTGGATCCTCGAAATGTGGTATAATACTTACACTTAGTGAGCCTGCGAACTTAGTGTAAGTCTATGCAAGAGCGTAGCCGCGCTTAGCGCACTTAGCGCGGCTTGCTATTGTGCAATAGAGTTGCTTAGTGTGGTCACGGTGAAAGCCCGCGTCCAAGGAGTTGACAAGCGGCGTTGACATAATAATTGTGAGCGCAAATCTTTCGTAGGGGTCGGTCTTGACCGACCCGCCGCAAAATCCTGCGGGTAGCGGAGGGCGGGTCAAGACCCGCCCCTACGACGACGCGAATCAGTATAATAACACCGCCATATAACCAACGCCATGTGTCCACAGCCCGCGTCCACGTCCACTTGTTAATTGTTAATCGTTAATTGTTAATTGCCGAGAGGTTACATACATGCCACAATCACCCGAATTTATCACCGCGTTCGCAGCCGCTCGACGCGCCGCGATTGCCGTCGATTTTGCGCATCTGAACCCCGAACAGCGCGAAGCGACGCTGACTACCGAGGGTCCGCTGCTGATCCTCGCGGGTGCGGGCAGCGGCAAGACGACGGTGCTGATCAACCGCATCGGCAACCTGATACGGTACGGGCGCGGTTCCGACTGCGGCGACGTACCCGATTTTGTCGATGTCGACGACCTGCGATTCCTCGAAGATTACGCCGCGAACCCGACGGCGGACGCGCGCGGACGCGTTCGTGAACTGTGCGCCGTCGAACCGTGCGAACCGTGGCGCGTGATCGCGATCACGTTCACGAACAAGGCGGCGGGCGAGCTGAAATCTCGACTAGAGGATATGCTCGGCAGCACGGCGCGCGAGGTGTGGGCGATGACGTTCCACTCCGCGTGCGTGCGGATTCTGCGGCGCGACATTGAGAAGATGGGGTACGGGCGCGACTTCATCATCTACGACTCGGCGGATTCGCAGTCCGTAATGAAGCGCGTCATGCGCGAGGTCGGCATCGACGAAAAGCAGGTGACGGCGAAATCGGTTCTCGGTGCCATATCGCGCGCGAAAGATACGGGCATGCTCGCCGCCGACTTCGCGGACGAGGCGAACAAGGGTTACGACACGATGAAAAAGATCATCGCGCGGTGCTACATCGAGTACGAGAAGCGTCTGCGCGACGCGAACGCACTCGATTTTGACGATCTGATCCTCACCGCCGTGCGCCTGCTCGAACGCGACGCGGAGTGCCGCGAATACTACCAAAACCGCTTTCGGTACGTGCTTGTGGACGAGTATCAGGACACGAACTCGCTGCAATACAAGCTCGCGAGCCTGATCGCGGGCGGGCGGCGCAACATCTGCGTCGTCGGCGACGACGACCAGAGCATCTACAAATTCCGCGGCGCGACGGTCGAGAACATACTCGGGTTCGAGCGGCAGTACGCAGGCGCGGAGGTCGTGCGGCTCGAGCGCAACTACCGCTCGACGAGTCCGATTTTGCAGGCGTCGAACGACGTGATACAGCACAATCAATCGCGCCACCGCAAGCGTCTGTGGACAGACCGCGACGCGGGCGACTTGCCGAAACTCGTCACGCGCGAGGACGAGCGCGACGAGGCGCGGTTCGTCGCCGACACGATCATCGGCGGCGTCGCGGACGGTGGGCATTGGAGCGACCACGTCGTGCTGTACCGCATGAACGCGCAGTCGAACACGTTTGAGTACGAGTTCAAGCGCAATAACATTCCGTATAAAATTTACGGCGGCACGGGATTTTTTGAGCGCGCCGAGGTCAAGGACGCGATGGCGTATCTCTGCACCGTCGCGAACCCGTACGACGAAGCGCACCTGCTGCGCATCGTCAACACGCCGACGCGCGGCATTGGAAACACTACGCTCGACGTACTCGGCGAGATGAGTATGCGCACGGGCGAACCGCTGTTTGAGCTGATGCGCAATGCGCGGGAACATGAGGAGCTGCAAAAAGCCGCCGACAGATTAATACGTTTTGTTGAAATGATTGACATTTTGCGGCTCGTGGCGAACGCGAAACCGCTCGACGAGTTTTATGACGCGATGATCGAGGCAACGGGGCTGATCCGCGCGCTCGAACTCAAACAGACAGACGAGAATATCGCGCGCATCGAGAATATCCGCGAGTTGAAAACGAACATTCTGAACTTCATGCGCGAGAATCCGAACGGCAATCTCGCCGAGTTTCTCACGGAGATCGCGCTGTACACCGACCTTGACCGCGACGAGGACGACCCAAATCACGTCGCCGTCATGACGATGCACTCCGCAAAGGGCTTGGAGTTCGACACCGTGTTCATCGTCGGCGCGGAGGACGGCATTTTCCCCGGCACGCGCGCTATCGGTGAACCGGAGGAGATGGAGGAGGAGCGGCGGCTGTGCTACGTCGCGATGACGCGCGCGAAACGGCGGCTGTTCTTCGTCAACGCGCGGCGGCGCATGCTGTTCGGGCGCACGGAAGCGCACCGCACGTCGTGTTTCGTCGAGGAGATCGATCAGACGCACCTCGACCGACCGACACTGCCGAAATTCGCGGGCTTCGACCACTTCGACGCGGATCCCGAGACGCGCGGGTTCGCAAAACCGCAGTACGAGCGGCGCGACACCGATTTTTCGCGCTCCGTGCAGATACCGCAGCGCAAATCCGCGTCCGCGTCGCGCGCAAAATCCGCGCCGATCACACCGTCCGCGCCCACCGTGACGTTCGCTGTCGGCGACACGGTGGAACACCGCGCGTTTGGGCGCGGCGTGATTGCCGCCGTGACGAAAACGGGCGGCGACGCATTGCTCGATGTGGACTTCGACACAGCGGGACGCAAGCGGTTGATGCAGAAATCGGCAAGCGCGTACATGACGACAATTAACAATTGACAATGTACAATTTGTCAATTGTCAATTAGGGACGAAAGACGCGAGGGACAAACCCCCGCCGCTTGCGAGCGGCACCCCCTTTCCGAAAGGGGGCGGAGTTGGACGTGGGTTACGAGGACTCCCACCGCCGCCATTCGGCGGCACCTCCCTCTGTGAGGGAGGCTTGGACGGTGCGTTCCTAAAATGCCTCCCTCCCAGAGGGAGGTGCCGTCCGCAGACGGCGGAGGGAGACCCCCCGTCCCTCGTCCAACGTCCCCGTAACTCCCGTCCAACCTTGCCCCCTTTCGGAAAGGGGGTGCCGTCCGCAGACGGCGGGGGTTTGTCCCCCGTCCAGTTCTCGTCCGCAGACGGCGGTGTTTGCCCCCGTCCTCGTTGCGTTTTGTAATACACGCGTCCAATTCCCGCAACCTGAGCAAAATCGGCGAATATTCCAATTTCTCGCGCTCATATTCCTGTTGACATTTTCAAACTATCCTATATAATTAATAATGTGCGCAAATGCGGCATAACACTGCGTTGGCGCACATAAAATTTTGAATCAATTATAAGGAAGTGGAGAATTTGGACAAGCTGATACCATTGATTCCGTTGGTCGGCGTTATCGCGCTCGCCGTCGCATTTCTGATCTTTCGCTGGATCGGGAAAAACGACGAGGGTACAAGCCGCATGAAGGAGATCGCGTCCTACATACGCGAGGGCGCAATGGCGTTTCTTGTACGTGAGTACCGCACAGTCGCGATTTTTGCCGCCGCATTGTTCCTCGTACTCGGTTTTCTGATCGGGTGGTCGACGGCGGGCGCATTCATCATCGGCGCGGTGTTTTCAATGCTCGCGGGCTTCTGCGGCATGAAAACGGCGACGAAGTCGAACGTGCGCACAGCCGCCGCCGCGCAATCCAAAGGCATGGTTCACGCGCTGAAAGTCGCGTTTCGCGGCGGTGCGGTCATGGGACTGTGCGTCGTCGGATTCGGTGTTCTCGGCATCGGCGTACTGTTCATGTTGCTCGGCATTGAGAACGCGAGCGTACTGACAGGATTCTCGCTCGGCGCAAGCTCAATCGCGCTGTTCGGGCGCGTCGGCGGCGGTATCTACACGAAAGCCGCAGACGTCGGAGCCGATCTCGTCGGCAAGGTCGAAGCTGGCATACCCGAGGACGACCCGCGCAACCCCGCCGTCATCGCGGACAACGTGGGCGACAACGTGGGCGACGTCGCGGGCATGGGTTCCGACCTGTTCGAGTCGTACGTCGGCGCGATTGTCTCGGCGGTGCTGCTCGCCGCGTCGAGCATCGCGACGTTCCTCACCAACTCCGACTCGATTGTTACCAAGATATTCTCCGCCGCCAAGATAGGCGCGGCGGCACTCTCGGAAGTCGTAAACGGCGAAACCGTCCTCACCGAGGCGGGCAAGGCGTTGCAGACGAACACCGCGGTGTTCCCGATGCTGCTCGCGGGCATAGGCGTTCTCGCGTCGGTTCTCGCGATATTCCTCGTCGGCGGCAAGAACACGAAGAACCCCGCCGCCGCGCTCAACGCGGGTACATATACGTCGAGCGCGATTGTGCTCGTCGCGGCGGTCATACTGTCCAAGGTGATATTCGGCACGTTCTCGTGTGCCATCGCGATTGCGGCGGGGCTTGTCGTCGGCGTCGCAATCGGCATGATCACCGAGGTGTACACGTCCAGTGACTACAAATCCGTTCAGGGTATCGCGAAACAGGCGGAGACGGGTCCCGCGACGGTCATCATCGACGGTTTCGCCGTCGGTATGCTGTCCACCGTCGCCCCCGTCCTTCTCATCGCCGTCGGTATCGGCGCGGCGTACATCTCAGCGGGGCTGTACGGTATCGCGCTCGCCGCCGTCGGTATGCTGTCCACGACGGGTATCGTCGTCGCGGTCGACGCGTACGGTCCCGTGTCCGATAACGCGGGCGGTATCGCGGAGATGGCGGATCTGCCCGCAAACGTCCGCGAGATCACGGACAAGCTCGACGCGGTGGGTAACACGACCGCCGCAATCGGCAAGGGTTTCGCCATCGGTTCCGCCGCGCTCACGGCTCTCGCGCTGTTCGTCAGCTATGCCGAGGTCGCGCACCTCACGGCGATTGACCTTTTAAGCCCCGCCGTCGTTATCGGACTGCTTATCGGCGGTATGCTGCCGTTCCTGTTCAGCTCGCAGACGATGCGCTCTGTCGGTAAAGCCGCGTTCCAGATGATCGAGGAGGTGCGCCGCCAGTTCCGCTCCGACCCCGGTATCATGGCGGGTACGTCGAAGCCCGACTACGCGCGCTGTGTCGATATCTCGACGAAAGCCGCGCTGCATGAGATGGTCGCCCCCGCGATTCTCGCCGTTCTCTCCCCCATCGTCGTCGGACTGGTATTCGGTCACGCGGCACTCGGCGGTCTGCTCGCGGGTTCGCTCGTGACGGGCGTGCTCCTCGCGATCACGATGTCGAACGCGGGCGGCGCGTGGGATAACGCGAAGAAGTACATCGAGGGCGGCGCGCACGGCGGCAAGGGCAAAGATCCTCACAAAGCCGCCGTCGTAGGCGACACCGTCGGCGATCCGTTCAAGGACACGTCGGGCCCGTCGATCAACATTCTCATAAAGCTGATGACCATCGTATCGTTAGTCTTTATCCCGCTGTTCGACAAGATCACGCCGCTGTTGGAAAAGGTGCTGAAATAAAGCCAATTAACAGTTAACGATTAACAATTAACAATTTCGGGGGCTGGACGAGGGGACAAACCCCCGCCGACTGCGGTC
>JAISJJ010000128.1 GCA_031261585.1 Oscillospiraceae bacterium | reverse complement strand
ACGAGCTTAGCGCGAGCGTTAAAAATTATTATATAGGTGATTTATCATGTCAGGTCACTCCAAATGGCACAACATTCAAAAAACGAAGAACGCCGCCGACGCGAAACGCGGTCAGGTGTTCACTAAAATTGCGCGCGAGATGAGCGTCGCCGTCAAAGAGGGCGGCGGGGGAGACCCTACCGCAAATTCACGGCTTGCCGCCGTCATCGCTAAGGCGAAAGCCGCGAACATGCCGAACGACAACATCAAGCGCACGATTGAGAAAGCGCAGGGTGCGGGTTCGGGCGACAGCTATGAATCGCTGACTTACGAGGGGTACGGTCCGAAAGGTGTCGCCGTTATCGTCGAGGCGATGACGGACAACCGCAACCGCACAGCGTCGGAAGTGCGCCACGCGTTCGACAAGTACGGCGGCAGTATGTCCACGCCCGGCAGCGTCGCGTGGAGTTTCGACAAAAAGGGCGTTATCATCGTCGACAACGAGGACGGCGACTACACCGAGGACGCGGTCATGGAAGCCGCGCTCGAGGCAGGTGCCGACGACGTTGAGGTCGAGGAGAGCGTGTTCGAGGTGTACGCACCGCAGGACGATGTAGCCGCCGTCGCGGGCGCGCTCGAAGATGCGGGGTACAAACTGCTGTCGGCGCAGGTCGAGATGGTGCCGCAGAACTATCTCGCGCTCGACGACCCCGACGACGTGAAGAACATGGAGAAGATGCTCGAAATTCTCGAGGACAACGACGATGTGCAGAACGTCTGGCACAACTGGGAAGAGTAATGTTTGAACTACCGATGCGCGCGTTTCGCATAAACGGTACCAATGGACACATTGAGTATACTTTGCATGAGGTATATGACACGCACGTTATCGGACTTGAAGATACTGAGGGTGCGCTTGATATACGTGCTGATGGTTTCTCCGCGCGCGGTACACTCTGGGCTTCGATTTTCGATTTGTTTGACTTTTGCTCGCATTTGAAGCAATGTTATGAGTCTGTAAGCGGCGAGGTTGTGTTGAGAAATCCCGATCGGAGCTTTGAATTGAACCTGTCTTTCAAAAATTCGGGGCATGTATCTGTTATCGGAGTATATAAAGAACGGTACGACAGGTCGAACGAACTCAATTTTGAGTTTGAAACCGATCAAGCCGACATATTTAATGTGATTTCAGAATTGGAGCAATTACAACGAATGTTCAATCAAACGGAGTAGGTAATGTGAACGTTTTAATCGATGTGCTGCCCATATGCGCGTTTAGGCTGCAAGATGCCGAAAATAGTATGGAACTGACAATAATAGAAGTCGAACGGAGGTCATACAGGCAAGGTTATTTTGTGACAGTTCTGCTTGACACGTATTTTGGCGGGCTTGCGGTACAAACTGACCATCGATTCACTCACGACAATTTGTGTGGTTTTTATTCACAATTACGTGATTGCTGCGACAAGGTTAACGGTGAGGTTCGTTTTCCCGCTGAGGACTGGGGTACACTGATGTTTACAATGTCATTCACTGAAGCGGGTCACGTTATTGTTAACGGAGAGTTTCACGATTACGACATTGTGCGCGGTAGTACAAAACGTACTTTCGAGTTACAAACGGAGCATACCGCGATACGTCCGATGCTCGCAGATTTGAATCAAGTGTACCGATTATTGGTCAACTTGAAATAAGTAAAACGGAGTAGGTTAGCCTACTCCGTTGTGTATTGCAATCAACTCTCGTGTAAAAACGATGTCAGCAGGTGCGTTACGTAGCCCATGATGTCGTTCGGCGCGCGTTCGATGAACTCCGCGTTGCGCGATGAGATGTCAAGTGCCTTGACCTGTTCGCACATGATGTAGCCCGTCGTAACCGTACCGTCAAGCGGAACGTGCAACGGGAAATGCCTGTTTGCGTTTGTGATAGGGCAGACAATCGTGAGTGTTTTTGTATAGATGTGATACTCGGAGTTGTTAACGACAATGGCGGGGCGGCGACCGCTTTGCTCATGCCCGCTCTGCGGGTCGAAATCGAGCCAAATAATATCGCCATATATTGGAGTATACATCAGAACACCTCATCTCCACGCGGCGTACCCGTATCCCATTCTTCGCATACATAGTCTCCGTCATAGTTCTCAAACAGTTCTTTCAGCGTCGGATAGGGCTTCTTGATTACAATCTCACGCCCCTTGACCTCAATCTGCACTGTGTCGTTCTCGTGCAGGTCGAGCGCGTCCGTCAACGCTTTCGGCAGACGCACAGCGTTGCTGTTGCCCCATTTCGCGATCGTGGTTTTCATAGAATCACCTCACACACAGTATATACGAATGTAGATACATTGTCAACAGAAATTTTATTCAATTTCGGGTTCCTTTTCGGGTTCCGCCTTAAATTCCGCGAGAGGATTCATTCGAGCAGCGTCGCGCAGACCCTCCTGTTCGACGTGCGTGTATATCTGTGTTGTGTTCAAATGCTCATGCCCCAACAGTTCCTGCAACGTCCGCACGTCCACGCCTGAGCGCAGCATGAGCGTCGCCGCCGTGTGCCGCAGTTTGTGCGCGGAGTAGTCGGTCGGCGACAATCCCGCGTCGAGCAGGTGCTTTTTGACAAGTTTATGCACCGCCGCCGCCGTGATACGCCCGTTTTCACCCGTCGCGGTCTTTTCGGAGAGGAACATCGCACGTGCGTCGCGCGACGGGGGAGTCAACTGCACACGAACGGGTATGTACGCGTTGATCGCGTCCACGCAGGCATCGTTCAGGTACACGGTGCGCTCCTTGCCGCCCTTGCCGTGCAGACGCAGCGCGTCGGCGGTGATATCGTTCATGTTCACCGCTGAGACCTCGGAAATTCTCAACCCACAGTTGAGAAATAGCGTCAAAATGCAGTAATTGCGCTCATAATTGCGACCTTTTACGGATTTCAGCAGATTCTGCGCCTCTTCCAGAGACAGGAAATGGGGGAGTGACGGCAACGCTTTCGGCGGGTCGAGGTCGAGAATCGGATTCTCCGCGAGTTGCTTGGTTTTCAGCGTCAGATACTTGAAGAACGAGCGCAACGACGCGACCTTACGCGCGCGCGTTTTCGCGCTGACACCGTAATCAGTCGCGTCGGAGTTCTGTTGTGTCGGACGCTCGCGCGACAGGAACGTCAGAAAATCGTACACGTCGGTCATCGTCACGGACTTGATGAGCGCGAGGTCAACGTCCGCAATGGAAATCTCGTCGAACGGCGTGTCCTCGACGACGAGATTTTTTTGAATCTTGATGAACCGAAAGAACATGCGCAGGTCGAGGAAGTACTGGTCGACGGTTTTTGCCGAGTGTCCCTTGATAGACTCGTGGTACGTCAAAAACTCGCGCAGGGTCACAGGCGCGTCATGGTAGGTCATGTGTGGCTCCTTAGAGAAGGGTGAGGGGGTAATTCGGGGCGAGAGAGAAGTAAAGAAAATAAAGATTTTCTTTACTTTACCGTATCTCCGATACGTGCAGTAAAGCAAATTGTGCGCACCACAAGGAAACTTACACGCTCAGTATTGCGTGCGCTATTTTTTCGGCGAACTGCTCGTAATCGTTATACACGATTGTTTTGCCGAACTCAAAGACCTGTTTCGTAAGCCCGAGAGCAAACTCATTGCTTAGGTAATATCTCACGTAACCGTCCTTGTCGGTGTATGACGGGTTTTCGTCGCCCGATATGTTTACGATGAATACAAGCGTTTTATCGGGAGTGTGCATATATTTATCTGTGTTGTCGTGTGAAAGCGCAATATACTTTTGCAAGTTGTGGGAGTTGATAGTCTCCCATTTTGTTATTTTGCCGTTGTTGTTAAAATAAGGTATTCTGTCGGGAATTATGAACACTTGAAAATACTGAATGTCAGCACAACGAATATTTGCCGTTTCGCCGAGCATATTCTCAAAGTAGTTGTTGGAGTTTTGCATATAGTTTGACATAACGTACTTGACGGCAACGCCCGCAACAGGTGAACCGTTCTTTATTACGGTTATGTCAACGGCTTTATCTACATAGCGACCGCTGATTTTGCCCTCTCTGCCGTCGCCCACACCAAGCGACGCAATCGAATAACCTTTGCCGCCGTTTTGTTTCAGGCGTTCAAGTATATCATTCGCGATCGCGCTATGCAGACCTTTCAATTTTTCGTTACTCCGTGAACCTGTTTCAAGGTAACGGACGAATGATTTTTTAAGCACGCTCAAAAAGTGAGGGTTGTCCATATCATTCACCTGTCCTTTCGGCATATTTATAATCAAGGTATTTCAGCAAGTCTTTTGACGAATAAGTATAATAACCGCCGCTTTTGTACTTGCCGAGCATAGCGACATATTCGATAAAATCGTCCGTGAACAACAGGCTTTTCAATTCGTCATAGTCTAATTCTGTGAGAACATACAGACCGCTGTACACGCCGACACCGGGGTTGCACGGCACAAGTTTTATATCGCCGACATCACGCAAAAGGGTGTTTATAGCGTACTTCTTTTTGTGTACATCCTGTATTCCTTGCGACCGCCCGAACGCGTACCAATATTCAGATTTTTCTAAACTCCGAGATTTAAGACGTTCTCTGTGTTGCTCATAGCGTTTGCGTATGGGTTGTACTTTCGTCAATGTATCATAGGGCAACAGATTACCTTTATTGTCGTACGGAAACAAGCATTTTGTCATTCTGCCCGTTGACGCTTTGACAATAGGGATAATGTAATCCTCAAAGTCAAAATCGTCAATAAAGAAACTGTCATACAGCGTAGCGAAACCGTTTTTGACATCAAATACTGTGCGCTTAGGCAGATGGCTCATAATGCAACCGACAGTTGAAAGAGATTTATTATCGGCGAAGTAATACGACCCGTTTATATAAAAATCACTATACTTTATGGTGTCGATATGAATAATCTCTTTGTACTTATCGTCATATTCGTAATATTCGGCAACAGGTTTTTTATTGCCTTTTGACATAACAAGTATAGTCGTATAGGTAGTCGCCTCAAACGGTTGGTAATGCTTTAAGTCCACAACTTTTTTAATAAGGTTTTCGGAAATAAAATGACGCCTTGCCGTGTTCGCCGCAACGCTGTTGAAAACAGACGACGGGTTTATATAGCACAGCACACCGTGTTTATTCAGCATTGACAGACCGATTTCATAAAAGACTATGTACAAATCCGTCATTCCGTCTTGTGCGAAACTGTATTGTTTTACGTCCGCATAACTTGACAGATTATGAACTCTGACATAAGGAGGGTTGCCTATGACAAAATCCATTTTACCCTTAAAATCTTTCGCAACCGTCAAAGTATCGGCACATTGTATATTCCAATCGACGACGAATACTCCGTAATCGGCAACGACGGCATTGACACGGGCAATGCACTTTTGACATTCGTTTTCGTCAATTTCTATACCGTGTATATACCTTTCGAGTTGAGCAATAAGAACGTCACCGACAACGCCGCACGACACGGAGACGTCGCAGTAACGGCGAACTATTTCAGCAAGAAAAGCTCCGTCACCGCAGGAATTTTCCATAATATGCTTTTCGAGTATTGCCGAACCGCAGTAACCCGACAAATCGAGCATTGAATTAACTATATGAGCGGGCGTGTAGTATCGCCCGTTGACTTTTTCAGTTGTAAGCGTTGCCGCTTTTATCGCCATAAGATATAGCCTTTCAGAATTTTACTATATATTGTACTATTATAATATCACATCATTCTATATTTGTCAACGCGCGCATTTTTGACCACACCTCGGCAATACTACGCGCGAGGTGATAATCATGATTCCCTGCACCGACAACTGCATCTATCAGGACACAGGCACGTGTAATCTCGACCGTGCCGCGTCGCTCGGCAATTTCATCGACAGACTGAACAACATCGGCGACTGCGCGTACGCCGTTGCGCGCCGCGACGCGATCAAGTACTCGCCCGAAGCGCGAAATATCGCGACGAGTCATGCCGCCGCCGACGCGATCAAGCGATTCGACACCGCGGCGGAATACAACCGCGCGCAACAGACCGCACAGCGCAACCAAATGTCGTGAAACGCAATAACGCACCGTGTTATCCGCACGGTGCGTTAATTTTCTTTACTTTCAGCCCAGTATCAGATTCACGAGTTTCTTCGGCACGACGATCACGCGTTTCAACTCACGCCCCTCGACGATGCGAGCGACCTTGCTGTCCGCGAACACGGCGGCTTTGACCGCTTCGTCGTCAGCGTCGGACGGCACCGTTACCGTGCCTTTCAGCTTGCCGCCGACCTGTACGGCTATCGTGATCGTGTCGTCGATGAGCTTCGACGGGTCAAAATCGAGCCACGGCGCGAGCGACGCGGTACCCTTGAAGCCCTGAATCTCCCACAGTTCGTCGGCGATGTGCGGCGCGAACGGCGACAGCAGCGTCAGGAGCGCCTTGATGTCTCCCCTGTTCGGCGGCGAATCGGAAAACTCGTTGACGAGCGTCATCAGCGCGGCTATCGCGGTGTTGAACTTCATCTCCTCAATATCGCTCGAAACCTTTGCTATTGCTCGGTTCACAGCCTTTTCGTGCGTTGCGGAGTATCCCTCTCCCCCACCGATTCTCGTCTCGGCGAGGTTCCACACGCGGTCGAGAAAACGCTTGCAGCCCTTGACGGAACTCGTCGACCACGGAGCCTCTTTCTCAAAGTCGCCGATGAACATGATGTACAGCCGCAACGTGTCCGCGCCGTACTCGGCTACGGTGTCGTTCGGATTTATCACGTTTCCGCGCGATTTGGACATCTTCTGCCCGTCCTCGCCGAGGATAAACGCGTGCGACGTGCGCTTTGTATACGGTTCCGAGGTCGGCACCACGCCGATATCGTACAGGAATTTGTGCCAGAACCGCGAGTACAGCAGATGCAGCGTCGTGTGCTCCATGCCGCCGTTGTACCAGTCCACGGGCGTCCAGTAGTCGAGCGCGTCGCGTGACGCGAGTGCGTCGGCGTTCTTTGGGTCGGTATAGCGCAGGAAGTACCAGCTCGAACCCGCCCACTGCGGCATCGTGTCCGTCTCACGCGTCGCGGGCGCGCCGCACTGCGGACAGGTGGTATTGATCCAGTCCGTCATCGCCGCGAGCGGCGATTCGCCGTTGTCCGTCGTCTCGTACTTCTCAACGTCGGGCAGTAACAGCGGCAGTTCGGACTCGGGCAACGCGACGTAACCGCAGTGTTCGCAATGCACAATCGGGATCGGCTCGCCCCAGTAGCGTTGACGCGAGAACACCCAGTCGCGCAGTTTGAAGTTGACTTTTTCCGTACCGAGACCCTTGTCCGTCAGCCACTCGGCGATTTTTACCTTCGCGTCCGCGACAGTCAGACCGTTCAGGAAGCCCGAGTTGACCATCACGCCCGTGTCGCAATCCGTGTACGCCGCCTGCGTGATGTCGCCGCCCGCGACGACCTCGATTATCGGCAGATCGAACAGCTTCGCGAACTCCCAGTCGCGCGTATCGTGACCGGGAACCGCCATTATCGCGCCCGTGCCGTACGTCGCAAGCACGTAGTCGGAGATGAAAATCGGAATCTCGCCGCCCGTCACGGGGTTTATCGCCGCGACGCCGCTGAGCCGCACGCCTGATTTGACCTTTGCCATCTCCGTGCGCTCAAAGTCTGATTTGCGCGCCGACGCGTCTTGATACGCCTGAACTTCGGTGAGATTAGTGAGCTTCGTTTCCCACGTTTTGAGTATCGCGTGTTCGGGCGAGATGACCATGTACGTCGCGCCGAACAGCGTGTCGGGGCGCGTCGTGAAAACGCGCAGGGTCTCCCCCGCCGTCGTCGCGAAATCGACCTCACAGCCCGTACTGCGCCCGATCCAGTTCTTCTGCTGAATCTTTACGCGCTCCACGTAGTCCACGGTGTCGAGATCGTCGAGCAGCCGTTGCGCGTACTCGGTGATTTTCAGCATCCACTGGCTCTTCTCGCGCCGCACAACCTCGGAGCCGCAACGCTCGCACACGCCGTTCACGACCTCCTCGTTTGCCAGCACACACTTGCACGACGTACACCAGTTCACGGGCATAGACGCCTTGTACGCGAGTCCGCGCTTGAACATCTGAATGAAAATCCACTGTGTCCACTTGTAATATTCGTGGTCGGTCGTGTCGACGACGCGGTCCCAGTCGAAGCCGTAGCCGAGCATTTTAAGTTGAGACGTGAACGTCGCGATGTTGCGCTTTGTGACGACCGAGGGGTGAATTTTGTTCTTGATCGCGAAATTCTCCGTCGGCAGTCCGAACGCGTCGAACCCTATCGGGAACAGCACGTTGTAGCCCTGCATACGGCGTTTGCGCGTCACGATGTCCATAGCGGTGAACGGGCGCGGGTGACCGACGTGCAGTCCCTCGCCCGACGGATACGGGAACTCAATCAACCCGTAAAATTTGGGCTTGTCCGAAGCGTTGCGCGCCGCGAACGCGTGTTCGCTGTCCCAACGTCCCTGCCATTTTTTCTCTATACGCTGAAACTCGTAGCTCATTGCAGAATACCCTTTATGTCAATTTCAGGCGCGTCGCTCCACAGCCGTTCGAGGTTGTAGAAATCGCGCAGTTCTTTCAGAAAAATATGCACGACGACAACGCCGTAGTCGCACAGCACCCAACCGCCGGAGCGGTAGCCTTCCGTGTGAAGCGGCAGTTCATCGTTGGCTTTCAGGACTTTTTCAAGCTCGTCCGAGAGCGTTTTGATCTGTGTCGTGCTGTTCGCGGTGACGATGACGAAATAGTCGGCGAGTACCGTCAGCTCACGCGTGCGCAGCACGGTGATGTCGGAGCCTTTCTTGTCGTCAAGCGCGCGAACCGCGAGTTTTAACAGTGCATCGGGGGATATCATCAATTGAAACCTCCATTATCAGTGGGTTCGGGATCGGGTTGCGCGGGTTCCGCGTCGGGTGTTGCGGGAGCTTCGGGTGTCGGATCCGTCGGATATTCGGGGTGTTCGGGGATCGGCGGATCATCGTCCGACGGCGCGGACGGTGTCGGCGATGCGTAGTCGGGGTGATCATCTGTCGGTGTCGGCGACGGCGACGTACTCGGCGTGTTGTCGGGTGTCGGTGTCGGCGAGGGTGACGGTCTGGGCGTTGAGGAGCTTGAAGAACCGCCGCCGCTGCCCCACGACGATGTGCCTATCCATTTGCCGTCGGTGACGTAGAGCGAACCGCTGCCGTTGCGCGTCAGAATACTCAGTTGATCCGCCGTGACCGTATGCCCGAGTTTCTCGGCGATCATCTCTACCCACTCAGACACGTAGATCGTCACGTAGGAATCGCCGTTGATACTCGCGCCCGTGTTACCGGGGAGCATCGAGAACGTGACATTCTCTCCGTCGATCTTGAACAGCTCCGCCGCGAGCCACGAGTAGTTGTTCGTCGTAAGCGAACCGTAACCGTTGCCGCTTGACGCGGATTTTACGTATTTCAGGAACAGGTCGATGATCTTCGTGAGCGAGATAGCGTTCTTCTTGGCGAGAATCTGAGCTGACGCCTCTTTCAAAAACGCCTGCTGCATCTCAATGCGCCCGATATCGCCCGAGGCGTACCCTGTGTTGTTGTTGCCCTGACGGAAGCGCACAACGCCGAGCGCGTCCTTGCCGTTCAGGTGGTGCTGTCCCTTGGTGATGTGTATGCTGAGGTTTTGCGCGGGGTCGTCGTAGTTCATGTTGCGCGGCACGTAAAAATCTATGCCGCCGACAGCGTCGACGAGTTCCTTGAACGCTTGCAGACTGACGACGATGTAGAAATCGGGCTCGTAACCGATCAGATTGCGGAAATCGCGACCGAGTACGCGCTGGGCGCGTGTCTCGTCCGTCTCACCGCTGCGTTTTGCGTAAATCGCGTTCGCCTTGCGAATACCGCCTGAGATGTTGACGCACGTGTCGCGCGGTACATTGACGATATTCAGCGTGTGTTTGCCCGTGTCGAGCGCGCAGACCATTATGACGTCGGTGTTGCCGTTGCCGTCGTCGAGTGCCATGACGACGAACGTGTATATACCGGGGTTATCGTCTGGTTGAATCGGCGTGGCGGTGGGCGTCGGTTCAAGCTCTTCAAGCGGCAGTATCGCGTTGCCCGATATCCACTGCGCGAACGCGGAGACGACCTGTGAATACGAGTAGTACTTCGTGCGCACGCCGTTGGACGGCGAGATCGGTGCTTCGGGTTTGAACATTATCACGGCGGCGGCGACGAGCGCGATGGCGACCGCGCCGACCGAACAGAGCAGAATCGCGCGGCGGTGTGAGCGGCGCGTCAATCGCTGAGCGCGGGACAGCTCCTCACCGTTGTTTCCTCGGCGCGACACGCGCCTTTTACGGTTTATATTATTAACTTTTTTTGCTTTACTCATATATCCCTTTCAAGTATCTCTTTCAAGTGACGCTATTGCACCGAGCGTGTTCGGGTGCGGAATTTTGCCCTTTTCGAGCAGTTCGGCTAAACTGCTGCGCAATCCGAGCAACAGTGCGGCGTCCAAATCCTCATATGCGAGACGGCGCATGGCTTCAACGCCCGTAAAATCACGGTTCGGCTCTATGTAATCGGCGAGGTAAATGATTTTTTCGAGCGGAGACATATCTGCCTTACCTGTAGTATGCCATAAAATCGCATCGGAAACGCCGCTGTTTACACTAAATTCACGTTTTGAGAGCGCGGCGGCTGTCTTTGAGTGCAGCAACTTATCGCTCTCGCGTTCGAGTTCGTCCAACACAATGCCGTATATCTCGCACAGTTCAAGCTGTTCTTCTAACGTCAGCCGCTTTGTCACATCGTGCAAAATCGCCGCCGTGCGCGCGTCGTCAACGCTGACACCCCATCGTTTTGCCAACGCCACGGCTTCTTCCTCACAGCCCGCGACGTGTCGTATGCGCTTGACGTCGAGCATCGCGTACGCGTATCGGCGCAGACGGTCAAAGTCGGGTTTCACGCCGTACAACCGCTCGCGCAAGATGAAACGGTACACCTCGTCGTCCACGAACTCCGCGCCGCCGCGATGCGCAAACTTTTCGCGCAGTGCCGAGCTGGATATCTCGATTGCGCCGTTGCGGACAATCTCCGTGCGCACACCGCGCCGTTCGAGCGAGACGCTCGCGGCTTCGATGCGTTCCAACGCGTCCGTATACCGCAGTGTGACGGCGGGTGTCGCGCGGCTCAACAGATATTCAGCGTCGTACCAACGCTCGAGCGTCAGGTACATGTCCGTACCGACGATCAGAAACATCTCCGAATCGGGATAGACGCGCTCGATCTCGCGCACGGTGTCTGCGGTGTAGCTCTCACCGGGACGGCGAATCTCAATGTCGGACACCTCAGCGTTCGGCACATCACGAAACGCGATTCGCGCCATGTCAAGGCGCGACGCTGCACTCGGTGTGCCGTCGGGCATCGGTTTGTGCGGTGACACACCTGACGGTATCACAAGCAGTTTGTCGAGCCGTAATTGTTCCACGGCGCGGATTGCGCCGATCGCGTGACCACGGTGCGGCGGGTTGAACGCGCCGCCGTATATGCCGATTCTCAACTGTCCGAACACTCTCCGATCTGCCGAGGTGTGAAGTCATACTCCTTTTATTTTACGCCAATTTTGCCGTTTTGTCAACCCTGTGATTCGGTCGCGGCGCACTTTCGGCGGGTCGGTGTTGACAAATCGGGAAACATACAGTATAATGTACACAGAGGTGCTGAACAATGATTAACACTAACATCACCAATCTGCGCAAAAACCTGTTCGGGCTGTTGGAGCAGACGGTAAAATATAACGAACCGCTGAGCGTTACCACCAAGGACGGCAACGCCGTAATTCTCAGCGAGCAGGACTATAACGGACTGTTGGAAACGCTGCATCTGTCATCTGTCGCGGGGTTAAAAGAGCAGCTCATCGAGGGGTTAAACACGCCTGTCGATGAGTGCGTACCCGAAAGCGAATTGCAGTGGTAGCGTATACCCTCGTATTCACCAAGGCGGCGGCGGACGCGACACCAAAGTTAAAAGCGGCAAAGCTCGATCAAAAAGCGCGGGCGTTGCTCGATATTCTGCGCGAAGAACCGTTTCGATCACCGCCGCCCTTTGAAACTTTGCGCGGCGACTTGCGGGGCATGTTCTCTCGGCGCATTAATCGACAGCACAGGCTTGTGTACACCGTTATTGAGGAGAGCAAAACGGTGAAAATAATCAGCATGTGGTCGCACTACGAATTTTAATCGCTCAAACTAACGTTCGTTCGACGAAATTCCGCTTGACAAATATTAATTCTTGCTGTATAGTACATGTAAATCGCGGCGCGTTGACGTCGCTGTTAATTGCGGCATTATGTACGGTTGTACTAAAAATATCGACACACAATCTCATAGGCGGAACAGACACTGCAACACATATACACATATCTCGTCGGGCGAATCAGGGCTTTGACGTGATATGCGTGTGTAATCTGTGCTTTTCGCTACATAACGCGAAATAATTATTTTTAAGGAGCTATTACTATTTCATGGCGGAAAAACTGAAAATCATCTCTCTCGGCGGACTCGGCGAGATCGGCAAAAACCTTACGGTTTATGAGTTCGGCGACGATATGATCATCGTCGACACGGGTCTCGGCTTCCCTGACGACGAGATGTACGGTGTGGATATCGTGATACCCGATATCACGTATCTCATCAAAAACAAGGACCGCATACGCGGCATCGTACTGACGCACGGACACGAGGATCACATCGGCGCGCTGCCGTATGTCATGCGCGAGATTCACGTACCCGTGTACGCGACGCCGCTCACGGCGGGTCTCTGTACGATCAAGCTCGCGGAACACGGACTGGACAAGACGACGGAACTCATCGTAATGCACGCGGGCGAACAGGTCAAACTCGGCGTGTTCCGCGTCGAGATGATTCGCATCAACCACTCGATCCCAGACGCCGTGTCGCTGGCGATAAAAACACCGCTCGGCATGGTGATCCACACGGGCGACTTCAAGGTCGACACCACACCCGTATCGGGCGGCATGATCGACCTCGCGCGCTTCGGCGAACTGGGCAACAAGGGCGTTCTCGCGTTGCTCCAAGACTCGACGAACGTCGAGCGCACGGGGTATTCGACCTCGGAGCGGCTCGTTGGACAGCGGTTCGACGATCTGTTTCGCGGCTGTACACAGCGCATACTCGTCACTACGTTCGCGTCGAACGTGTACCGCATACAGCAAGTGATCGACTGCGCCGCGAAGTACGACCGCCGCGTCGCGGTCACGGGGCGCAGTATGGAGAATATCCTGCGCGTGTCCACGGAACTCGGCTACATGAACGTGCCGAAGGGCGTACTCGTCGACCTGAACCAGATAAAGGGTATGCCGCCCGAGAAGGTCGTCATCATCACGACGGGCAGTCAGGGGGAACCGATGTCCGCGCTGTACCGCATCGCGTTCTCGGGGCATCGTCAGGTCGAGATCAAGCAGGGCGACCGCGTGATAATTTCCGCATCGGCGGTGCCCGGCAACGAGATCACGGTGTCAAAGGTCATCGACGAGCTGTTCCGACGCGGCGCGGAGGTCATTTACGACAAGACTACGGGTCTGCACGTATCGGGTCACGCGTATCAGGAGGAGTTGAAGATGATGATCGCGCTGACGAAGCCGAAATTCTTCATCCCCGTCCACGGTGAACCGCGCCACCTCGCGATACACGCGCGCATTGCGCAGGAGATGGGCATCGAGGCGAAAAACATCGCCGTCGCCGAGATCGGACAGGTCATCGAGATAACGGGACGCGCAATCGGCAAGACAGGCGTCGTACCGTCGGGACGCATACTCGTCGACGGCACGCGCATAGGCGACGTGGGCAGCGTAGTACTGCGTGACCGCAAACATCTGGCACAGGACGGTATGCTCGTCGTCATCGTGAACATCTCGAACGAGGACGGCAGTCTCGTATCCGACCCCGAGATCATCACGCGCGGGTTCGTATACGTGAAAGAGTCCGAGGATCTGTTGCGCGAACTGCGCGGCGTTGTGCTCGAATCCCTCGCGGAAGCCACGAGTCTGCACGGCGACATCGCGGCGTTGAAATCCGCGATAAAGTCCGACCTGTCGCAGTATCTGTACAAAAAGGTCAAGCGCAACCCGATGATTTTGCCCGTGATAAGCTCGATATAGCTCTCTGCACGTGTTTCGGTTTCGGCGGTACGTGCCGAGGGATTGATACGCGGGGGCAAACCCCCGCCGCTTGCGAGCGGCACCCCCTTTCCGAAAGGGGGCAAGGTTGGACGGGAGTTACGACGGTGAGCGGTGGACGCGTTGGCCGGTGCAGGACGAACGACAGCCCGCGTCCAACGTCTAACGTCCCTGCCCCCTTTCGGAAAGGGGGTGCCGACCGCAGTCGGCGGGGGTTTGTCCCTCGTCCTGTTCCTTGGGGTTTGCTTCAACAAACAGCATTTTTGTCAACAAATATTTACAGGACATTCTTAACGTGAACATTCAAATTTTCGGTAAATCCAAGTGTTTCGACACTAAAAAAGCTGAGCGGTGGTTCAAGGAGCGGCGCGTCAAGTTCCAGAGTATCGACCTGCTGCAAAAAGGGCTGTCGCGCGGCGAGTTCAACTCCGTGAAAGCCGCCGTCGGACTGCAAAACCTCATCGACGACGGCGCGCGCGACGCGGAGATTCTGCGCTATCTCGCGTATGAGACCGACGTTGAGGAAAAGCTGCTCGAAAACCCGCGTATGCTCCGCACACCGATTGTGCGCAACGGGCGACAGGCGACAGTCGGGTACTGTCCCGATGTGTGGGCGACGTGGGCGTGACGGCAATTGACAATTGACAATGAACAATTGACAATTTACGTGAGTTGGACGATGGAACGGTTCGTTGGCGCGTTTTGTTCACAATTTGTTGTTGCATTACAGCGAATAACCTGTTATAATACGCAGGATTTTATTGTTGGAGGAACTTAGTTTGAATCTGCTCAGCAAATTCGCAATAACGCTCTTGACGGCATCCGACGGCGCAACGCCTGATCCCGCAGCACCCGCAAGCGGCGGTTCCATCTGGACGACGGTGCTGATGGTTGTCGCAATGGTCGCGCTGTTGTACTTCATGATGATTCGCCCCGAGCGCAAGAAGAAAAAGACGCGCGAGACGATGATGAGTACGCTCTCTGTCGGCGACAGCGTGACGACCATCGGCGGTCTCGTCGGCAAGGTCGTACACATCACGGACAGCACCGTGACGTTCGAGACAAGCGAGGATCGCGTCCGCATCGAGGTCACAAAAGCCGCGATTCAGTCCAGCGGCAAACCCACAGAGTAAAAAACAGCGTAGGGGCGGGTTCAACCCGCCCTTTTCGTTTGTGAAAAATGCGGGTTTTGCCGCAGTTTGTCTCCGAATTGACATATACGCCCCGCGCTCCACACTCGTCATTGCGAGTCATTTCGCAAAATAGCGCGGCAATCCACGTAACTCTCGTCCGAATTTCTCGTTTCCGCGAACTGCGACACCATTTTGACATATACGCCCCCCGCTGTGAATATGCTGTACAAGCATAACAACAGTGCGGGGCGTTTACGTTCCCCCGACAAGGAGGATTTATCCATGAAGAAAGAAAAATCGGCGGAGTCGCCGATTATCATCGTGTTGCGCGGCGTACTGTTCGGCTTTGCGGCGTACGCGCTGACGACACTCGTCGCGTCGATTCTCGTATCCACGGGGACGTTGCCGCCGCGCGCCATGCCGTGGTCGACGCTGCTGTGCGCACTGTTCTCCGCGACGGTCGGCGGGTTCATCGCGGCGCGCAGATTCGGCAGACGGCGGCTTCTGATGGGTCTCGCGGTAGGCGGCGGCATGTTCCTGTTCGTGACAATTCTGCGGCTGATTATCGACGCGAGCGGTTTCCCCGACAGTTGGACGCTGTCACTGCTGATTACGCTCGGCGGCGGCGGCGCGCTCGGCAGCGTCGTGTCGCTCGCAAAACGTCGGCACCGCTGACATCATCATGCAAAAGAGGATTACAGACAGGCTCGGTATCGTCGGGCGCGGAAACGGCGCGGCGTTCAACGTGTGCGCGCTGCTGTTCATGGTCGGGTGCGTCGTCGGTGTCGCGGCATCGGGGCTTGTCGAGGTCGACGCGACATTGCGCGCGCGGTTTCTCTCCCCCGCCGCGATGGGTTTCGGCGACTACCTGTTCTCCGCGTCGAAGTATCACCTCGTGGCGGTGTTCTTCGCGCTGTCCGCACTCGGCGTGCTGGGACTCCCCGCTGTCACAGGTGTGCGCGGATTCTTCATGTGCTTCACGACGACGCTCATCGTGCGCGTGTTCGGCGCGTCGGGCATACCGCTCGCACTCGCCACTACGCTGCCCGCTACGATCATCACGGTGCCGTCGCTGCTGATTCTCTCGGCGCGCTCACTCGACGCCGCGAAATCGCTGACCATGACCGCCGCAGGTGTGCCGACACGCGCGACATCGCCGTACGCGGGCGTATTCGCGCGCACGCTGCTCGCCTGCGCCGCGCTCGCCATACTATCGGCGGGCATCGAGACGCTGTGGGGCGCGAAACTGATAGGCGCGTTCGCCGCGAAATTAGTGTAGACAATGCTGTCATTCTGAGCGAACCGAAGAATCCCCCTAATGTGCGCATATTCAAGGGGATTCTTCGCTTCGCTCAGAATGACAGAAAGCGTAGGGGCGTGTCAACCCGCCCTTATGTATGTTTCAACATGCGCAAAGGGCGGGTTGACCCCGCCCCTACATGTATTCGCCCCTACTCTAACTTCAAGCTGATATCCAGCGCGGCGACGCTGTGGGTCAGCGCGCCTATCGAGATGAAATCTACGCCTGTATCGGCGACGGCGCGCAGGTCGCGCTCGCCCATGTTGCCCGACGCTTCAACGAGCGCGCGCCCCGCGATCAGCGCGACGCACTCGCGCATCTCCGCGTTCGTCATGTTGTCGAGCATGATGATCTCCGCGCGGCATTCGAGTGCTTCACGCACCATGTCGCGCGTCTCGCACTCTACCTCGATTTTAAGCGTGTGTGGCGCGGCGTTGCGCGCGGCGGTGACGGCTTGCGTTATGCCGCCCGCCGCTTTGATGTGGTTGTCCTTGATGAGAACGCCGTCGGACAAGCCGAAACGATGGTTCGACGCGCCGCCGACGCGCACGGCGTACTTTTCGAGTACGCGCATACCCGGCGTGGTCTTGCGCGTGTCGACAATCTTGGCGCGTGTACCCGCAACCGCCTGTGACGCATGGTACGCGGCGGTTGCGACACCCGACAGGTGCTGCAACAGATTGAGCGCGACACGCTCCCCCGTCAGTATCCCGCGCGACGATCCCGAAATCTCGGCGATAACGTCGCCTTTTTTGACATTTTCGCCGTCCGAAACGCGTTTTACGAGCTTGATTTGACCGTCAACGAGCGCGAAAACGCGTTCCGCGATGTCGATACCGCAGATTACGCCGTCCGCTTTTGCCACGAACACACCGACGCTCCGCGCCGATTCGGGTACGCACGATTCGGTCGTGATGTCGCCCGTGCCGATATCCTCGCGCAGCGCGGCGCGAATAAAGTCGTCAAATTGCAGGAAATCCATGTTTACACCTCGATATAGTGCGCGCCGACGCTCGCCGTGCGCGCTATTGCGCCGCGCAGAATCTCCTCGGCTATCGTCGCGACGTTCAACGCTTCCAGATATCCCTGCGACGGCGAGAAAACGCCCTCCAACTCCGCGCGAATCCGCTGAATCTCACCGAGCGCGTACCGCAAACCGTCCGCGCGGCGTATGACGTACCCGTACTCGCTCATGATGTTCTGCACATTGAGACGCACTGCCGCCAAATCCTCGGAAGCGTTGCCGCGCAACGGTAATTCGGGTGCGGTTTCGCTAACCGCCGACGCACGGCGCGCGTTAATATCCTCGGCGGCGCGCCGCCCGAACACGAGACATTCGAGCATCGAGTTGGACGCGAGCCGATTCGCGCCATGGACACCCGAACTCGCGGCTTCACCGCACGCGTACAGCCCCGCTACGTTCGTTTTCGCGTCGAGATCGGTCTTGATGCCGCCCATGAAGTAGTGCTGCACGGGGCGCACGGGTATGGGATCGCGCGAGATGTCGATGCCGCGCTTTGCGCACTCTGCGGAAATCGTCGGAAAACGGTGTGCGAGAAACTCCGCGGGCTTCGCCGTGATGTCGATGAACGCGCACGGTTCGCCCGAACGCTCCAACTCACGGAATATGGCGCGCGCCACGATGTCGCGCGGGGCAAGCTCCGACAACTCGTGCGCATTGAGCATAAACCGCTCTCCCGCCTTGTTTTTCAGCAGACCGCCCTCGCCGCGCACAGCTTCCGATATGAGAAAATTGCGCCCGACAGTCTCCTCAGTCCACAGCCCCGTCGGGTGAAACTGCACAAACTCCATATTCTCGACGACGGCACCCGCACGTATCGCGGCGGCTATACCGTCGCCCGTCGCGACCGACGGATTCGTCGAACTGCGGTACACCTGACCGATACCGCCCGTCGCGACGACGACGTTCGCGGTCTCAATCAGCTCAAACTCGCCGCGTTTCGCGACAATCGCGCCGTTGACCGCGCCCGAACCGTCGAGCGTCACATCGTAGAAGCACGTGTGTTCGCGCAACGTGATATTCGCGCGCTCGGACACTATGTGCGCCAGCGTTTTCACGGTCTCGCGACCCGTCGCGTCGCCGCCCGCGTGCAGTATGCGGTTGCGGTGATGACCGCCCTCGAGCGTGATAGACAACTCGCCGTCCTCGTCCAAATCGAACGGCACGTGCATGGACACGAGCTTCGCGATATCGCGCGGTCCCTCGTCGCACAGCACCTCGACGGCGCGTCGGTCACACAACCCCGAACCCGCGACGAGCGTGTCCTCGACGTGGAACAGCGGCGTGTCGCCCTCCGCGACGGCGGCGGCGATACCGCCCTGAGCGAGGTAGGAGTTCGACGTCTCGATCTCCTCTTTCGCGAGAATACAGACGCGCAACGTCGGGTCGACGTTCAGCGCGCAATAAAGCCCCGCGAGACCCGAGCCGATGATAACGACGTCGAACCGCTCGCGTATTTTCAAGTTTACGGAACCGTCAATAGCGTAACGCAAGATTCACTTCCTTAATAATTATTTGGTGCCTATTATAGCACCGCCGCGCAAAATGTGCAACAGATTTTCGTCTTACTGATGTGGATACATTGCGTTGATATTTTCGACACCGCAATTTTTGATTCGCGTTGTCGTAGGGGCGGGTCTTGACCCGCCCGTTGTCCGCGTGATGCAGCGGCGGGTCGGTCCAGACCGACCCCTACATAAGATTTTTGCTCTATACCAATCCGTCAGCGTCATTTGTCCACACCTGCGCCCTCACCGAGCCAACCGCCGCTTTATCGTTCTCGCCGCACTGTACAGCCCTACGAATACTATGAAAATTTCGAGCCGTCCGAGTACCATGCCGAACATCAGCAGTATCAGCGACGCGGGAGACGCTCCCGCCGTCAGTCCGTTCGACAGCCCGACGGTGGTGAACGCCGACATGAACTCGTAGAACGCGTCGAACAGTCCGCAACGCTCCGTGAGCGTCAGCAGCAACGTGCCGATTATGAGAATCGCCATGTACGCGACGACGTATTCCACCGTGTCCATCACGAGCGCGTTGTCGATCTTCGCGGCACCCTGCGGGCGTTGGAATCGCAGTACCGTGACCTCGCGCGAGGGCGACAGTTTACGCTTGATATTCGCCTTTGTGACGCGAAACAGCACGTATACGCGCAGGAACTTGATGCCGCCCGCCGTGGAACCCGTACTGCCGCCGAGCAGGACGAGCAGCGTGCCGAGTCCGAACGCGAACGGCACCCAATCCGTAAATCCCGCCGAGCGGAACCCCGTCGTCGAGAACAGCGACACCACGCCGAACACCGCCTCGCGCAGTGCGGCGAGTATGTTCTGTCCGCGCCCCAAGGACAGCGACAGTGCGATCAGCGGCACGAAAACCGCGATGGTGACGAGCATGACGCGCACCTCTGTCGTGCGCCACACGCGCTTGAATTTGCCCTTGACGAGCAGCAGCAGCACCGCGAAGTTTGAGCAGCCGATGAGCATCAGCAGAACCGTGAACAGCTCAATCGGCAGGCTGCCGAACGAGCCGATACTGCCCGAATGTGTCGTGAAACCCGCCGTGGACAACGCCGACATCGTGTGGCACACCGCGTCGAACACCGACATGCCGAGCAGCGAATAGACAACAGTGCCGAACACCAGCGAACAGGCGTATATGGCGAACATGACACGCGCCGCGCGTCGCACGTTCGGCATCATGCTGTCGGGGTGTCCCTCGGCGTTGTACAGGTTCGTCAGTTGCCGCCCCTGAATGAGAATACCTATGAAGATGATGAAGCCCAGACCGCCGCAGTACTGCATGAACGCGCGGTGGAACAGGAAGATGTGCGGCATGGTATCGACGTTCGACACCGACAACCCCGTCGTACTCCACCCGCTGACGGACTCGAACAGCGCGTGAATCGGCGTGAGTTGTCCGCCGAGTACGAACGGTGCCGCTCCTGCGAGTATCGCCGCGCCCCACGCGAACATCACGGGACCCGCGCCGCGCATTACGGGTGCCATCCACTCGCGCGGCGCATCGTCGGCACGCTTCCCGCCAAAAATCGCCGTGAGCAGCGCGATTGCGGCGACGGCAACGGCTGTGACGAGAAACGCGTGGATATACCGCGTCTCCTCGGGGTAGAAGAACGCGATTACGGACGGCGCGGCGATCAGCACCGCGATGATGAACAGCAGCTTTGTGTAAAAACCCGCGCGCCGCACGGGTTTGAAGAACCGTTTTATGCGTCCCGCGACGCTGTACTCCTTTGCGAAATTCGACATATCACATCTCCGACTCGCGCCCTGTAAGCTCGCGCACAGAACTCTCCTGCTCGTCCGAGGAGATCAGCACAAGCACGTCGCCCGCGTGTATGACCGTGTTGCCGCGCGGTATCATGCCGTCCTCACCGCGCACGATGCACCCGATTATGACGTGGTTCGGAAGTTTGATGTCCATGACGCGCTTGTTGACGGACGGCGCGTCGGCGGGTATCGGCACCTGCGATATCTTGATGCGTCCGTCGCCGATAGGCACGAGCGTCGAGAACTCGTTCATGAGCGTCTGCTGCTCGATGATGCTCGCGACCGATGTGACCTCGCAGACCACGGAGTCTATGCCGAGTTTGTAGAAAAACTCCGTTTTGCGCGGGTCGGATATCAGCGCGACCGTGCGTTTCACGCCGAAACGCTTCTTGCACAGTTGGCAGATCACGAGATTGTCCTCGTCCTTGCCCGTGAGCGCGATGGCGATATCCGCGTCGTGGATCGACGCGTCGTCGAGTACGTTCGGCAGTGACCCGTCGCCGTTGTACACGCGCAGATGCGGGATAAGCGCGAGTTCCTCGCATATCTCGGCACTCGCGTTGATCGCCGCGACGGTGTACCCGCGCTCGGTGAGCGAACGCGCCAGCAGTTTCGCCTTGTTGTTCCCGCCGATGAGGTAGATGCGTTGGCTCGGTGTTTTCATACGTTTTCCTCGATATCGCCGCGCTCCTCGATTTGCAGCAGCCGCCTAATCTCGCGCGTGGACAGCACGACGGGCGAGATCGTATCAATGCCGAACTCGCGGTATACGCTCTCGCGCGCGGGGTCGTACAGCCGCGCGACGACGTGCTTCACCTTGTACAGCTCTTTCGCCATCTGCGCGACCATGATATTCGTATTGTCGTTGCCCGTGACGACGACGACCGCCGCCGCCGCGCCGAGATTCGCCTCGTCGAGTACGGAGATGTCCGTCGAGTCGCCCGTAAGCGTCATGCCGCCGAACGATGCCGACAGCTTGTTGAACGATTCGCGCTCCTGATCGACGACGACGACACCGCCGCCCTCGTCGGACAGCATGTTCGCAATCGACGCGCCGAGCCGTCCGCACCCGACGACCACCGTAAACGCCGAGCGTTTCAGCAGCGGTGAAAGTTTATTGGGCATGATATGTGTCTCCAAAATAGTCTCTAACCGCTTGCGCGTCTTTCATAATCTGCTCGCGAAGCTGCTCCACCCCGTCGAACTTCATTTCGGGGCGCAACCGCTCGCAGAACTCAATGCGCACCTGCCGACCGTACAGATTGCCGCGAAAATCCAGTATATGCGTCTCGGCGGTCACGGATTCGTCGCCGCCCGAGACGGTCGGGCGCGTGCCGATATTTGTGACACCGTACATCGGCGTGTCCGAGTCGATATACACACGCGTGGCGTACACGCCGTGCGCGGGGACGAGCACACCGTCGTCAAACCGCATGTTGATCGTCGGTGTGCCGAGCGTCCTGCCGAGACGGTAGCCGTACCGCACGACGTCGGTCAGCACGTGCGCGTGACCGAGATATTCGTTCGCGGTCGTGATATCGCCGTCCGTGAGCAGCTTGCGTATCAGCGTTGACGATGAGACCTGCCCTTTATAGCGCACCTCGGGTATAATGTCGCACCCGATACCCAGTTCAGCCGCCTTTTGCGCGAGCATCTCGGCGTTGCCGAAACCGTGGTGTCCGAAGCTGTAATCGTGTCCCGCGACGACGTGTATCGCGCCGAAATCGGACACCAACAGCCGCACGAACTCATCCCACGGCATCTCCGCCGTCTCGCGGTCGAAGTGCAGAAAGATCACGTCGTCTATGCCGAACATACGGTGAAACAGACCCGCGCGGTCCTCGGGCGAGTTTATCATCGGCACCACGTGACCCGTGACGAACGACTTCGGATGCGCGTCGAACGTGATCACCGACGGGATAGCGTCGGCGGCTTTCGCGAGCGACAGTGTGCGTTCGAGCAGCGCGGAGTGTCCGATATGTACGCCGTCGAAGAACCCGAGGGCGATTATACGTCTTTTGTCAGTCACTATACTACCCTTAATAAATGTTCTTCTAATTCGCCGTTTACGGCATACCGCGCGATATCGTCCATCGTCACGGCGTTCTCGACGCGCCACTGCCCGACACGTGTACGGCGCAGCGACTCCATTGTGCCGCCGCACCCGAGCGTCTCGCCGATGTCGTGGCACAGCGTGCGGATATACGTACCTTTGGACACGACGAATCGCAGTGTATACAGATTGTCCGAGCCGCTCAGCAACTCGGATTCATAAATCGTGATCGGTCGCGGTTCGCGCACAGCTTCACCGCCGCGCCGCGCGATGTCATACAGACGCTGTCCGTTGACCTGAATCGCGGAGTACATCGGCGGCACCTGCATAATATCGCCCCGAAACGAAGTGAGCGCGGCTTCAACGTCTCCGCGTGTTACTGTGACCTCACGCGTTTGCAGTACGTTGCCCGATATATCCTGCGTGTCGGTAGTCACGCCGAGCCGCAGTACGCAGACGTACTCCTTGTCCGACATCTCGCACGACGAGACGAGTTTCGTGAACTCGCGCCCGATAAACACGGGCAGAACGCCCGTCGCGAGCGGGTCGAGTGTCCCGCCGTGACCGACTTTGATCTTCTTCTCACCTGTCAGCGCGCGAACGGTGCCGCGAATCTTTGCGCAGACATCGAACGAAGTCCAATCGCTCGGTTTGTCAACGATGATGATACCCGTCACGCGTCCAACGCTTCCCCGATTGCGGCGTACAGCTCGTCTCGGAGCTGTACGGCGGCGACGCGGCGCGTGAATCCCGCGGCGGCGCGGTGTCCTCCCCCGCCGAAACGCTGAGCCAATGCGTTCGAGTCAAACTCGGGTTTCGAGCGCAACGAGACTTTGCAGCTCTCGGTGCCGTCCAGTTCGCGTATCGTCGCGGCGACCACAACGCCCTTGATACCCGACGCGAGCGAGGCGATGTCGTTCAAATCGTCCTCCGTCGCGCCGCAACGCTCGATATCGGCGTTCGTTATGACGACAAACGCGGCGCGTCCGTCGTGCGCGAACTCGATGGTGGACAGCACATGCCCCTCGATCGCGAGTCTGCCGCGTGTTTTCTCGCGGAACAGACGGCGGTTCAACTCCGCAACATCCGCACCGTGTTCCGCGCATATCGCGGCGGCGCGGAACGAACCCGCGTTCGTGTTGTTGTACGAAAAGCAACCCGTATCGGTGGACACAGCGACGTATATCGCGGTCACAATCTCGGGTATCAGCGCGGTGTTAAGCGCGGTTATCACGTCGAGTACGATCTCGCCGCAAGCCGCGCGGCTGCCGTCGACGAGTGTACGCTTGGCGTAACCCGTGTTGGACGGGTGGTGGTCGATTGAGAGGTCGACGCGCCCGACGTACGGGTCGCCGCCTTTGAGCATCATCGTCAGTTCGGATGCCATATCGACCGTTACAATCGTGCCGTACTCACCGTCAGGCGCGTAATAATCCTCGACGAGCGGCTCAAACAGCGGCGTGACCTCGGCGTTGCGCAGGATATGCGCCGTCTTGCCGATATCGCGCAGGGCGACGCACAGCGCGGCGGCACAACCTATTGTGTCGCCGTCGGGTCTGAGGTGCGTCAGAATCAAAAAATTGTCGCGGGTGCGCAAAAACGCCGCGCACTCGGAAACTGTAATCGTCTCAGTCGGCATCGGCGTTTTCAGGCTCCTCAGGTTGAATATCCAGTTCGTCCAGCAGCTTGCTGATGTGCGCGCCGTGCTCAATCGAGTGGTCGAGCACAAACGTCAGCTCCGGCGTTGCGCGCAGATTCAGCGACTGCGACAGCTCGCGCCGTATGAACCCCGACGCGGATTTGATACCGCGCATGAACTCTCGCTCGGAGGTCAGCCCGAGTACGGACACGTAGACCTTGCAGAATTTCAGATCGGGCGTGACCGACGCGGACGTGACCGACACCATGCCCTGATTGATGCGCGGATCCTTGATGTTGCGCAAAATGACGGACAGCGCGCGCGCCACGTCCTCGTTAGTGCGCGGAACACGGTTATTTGCCATTACGGTGTCCTTTCGTATGCATTTTATATGGTTTGCAAAAACGCATCTCTCGTCTCCGTTGTTAACTGTTCGTAGTTAACTGTTAATTTACTTTATTTCTTCCTCGCCGAACGCCTCTAAAATATCTCCCTCGCGCACGTCGTTGTACTTTTCGAGTTGCATACCGCACTCGTAGTTCGTCGCGACCTCGCGCACATCGTCCTTGAAGCGCCGCAGACTCGCGAGCGGACCCGTGTGAATCACAACGCCGTCGCGTATCACGCGGATATCGCAGCCGCGCACGACTTTGCCCTCCGTGACGTAACAGCCGCAGATGGTGCCGACTTTCGAGACCTTGTAGACCATGCGCACCTCCGCCTTGCCGTACTCGACGGCGCGGTATTTCGGAGCCTGCATACCGCGAATCGCGGCGGTTACCTCGTCAATCGCGTTGTAGATGACGCTGTGCAATCGGATATCGACCCCCGAACGCGTCGCGCTGTCGCGCGCGGCGTTGTCTGGGCGCACATTGAAGCCTATGATGATCGCGCCGCTCGTTGCGGCGAGCATGACATCGGAGTCGGATATCGCGCCGACGGCGGAGTGTATCACGCGCACGCGCACCTCTTCGCCGCTGAGCTTTTCGAGCGACGTTTTGATCGCCTCCGCGCTGCCCTGAACATCCGCTTTGACGATGAGATTCAGCTCCTTGATGTCGCCCTCGCCGATCTTCTCGAACAGGTTGTCGATGGAGACTTTGACCTCGCCCGTATCCTGATTGCGGCGTTCCTCGCGGCGTTGTTCGGCGAGTTCACGCGCCAGACGTTCGTCCTGCACGGCGTTGAACGGTTCGCCCGCCTCGGGAACCTCGCTCATACCCGCTATCTCGACAGGCACGGACGGCTTCGCCTCGGTGACGCGCTCTCCCCTGTCGTTCGTCATGACGCGCACACGACCGACGGCGGTACCCGCGATGATCGTGTCGCCCTGATGCAACGTGCCGTTCTGCACGAGAACGGTCATTATCGGACCGCGACCCTTGTCGAGACGCGCTTCGATGATCGTACCGCGCGCCAGACGCTCGGGATTCGCGCGCAACTCCGCCATCTCGGCGGTCAGCGCGACCATTTCAAGCAGCGTTTCAACACCGTCGCCCGTTTTTGCGGACACGGGGACGATGGTCGTGTCGCCGCCCCACTCGTCGGACACGAGTCCGTGTTCCGTGAGTTGTTGCTTGATACGGTCGGGGTTCGCGCCAGGCAGATCCATCTTGTTAACCGCGACGATGATCGGGATATTTGCCGCTTTCGCGTGGTTTATCGACTCAATCGTCTGCGGCATGATACCGTCGTCCGCCGCGACGACGAGAATAGCGATATCCGTGACCTGCGCACCGCGAGCGCGCATCGCCGTGAACGCTTCGTGTCCCGGGGTATCGAGGAACGTGATCGGACTGCCGTTGATCGCGACGCGGTATGCGCCGATGTGCTGTGTGATACCGCCCGCCTCGCCCGACGCGACGTTCGCCTCGCGTATCTTGTCGAGCAGGCTCGTCTTGCCGTGGTCGACGTGACCCATCACGACGACTACGGGCGCGCGCGGTTCCAGATCGGCGTCATCGTCGTCGTGGTCGTCGATGAGCTTCTCCTCAATCGTGACGACGACCTCGCGCTCGACACGGCACCCCATGTCCTCCGCGATAAGCGCGGCGGTGTCGTAGTCGATGATCTCACCGAGCGACGCGCGAATACCGTTGCGCAGCAGTTGTTTCACGACCTCCGCACCCGATTTTTTCATGCGAATCGCGAGTTCACCGACAGATATCTCGTCGGGAATCGAGACTTTGAGCTGCACCTTGTGCGAAATCTCGCGTTGCAGACGTTGCAGACGGTCACGCTCCTCCGTGCGGCGTTTCGCGCCCGAGCCGACGGTCGGCGTGCGCTGACGATCCTGCCGCTTGACGATCTTCTCCTTGCCGCGCTTCATGTTTTCGGCGCGCTGAGGAACGAGACGGTCGAGACGGTCGTCGTATTTTTCGATGTTTATCGTCGCGCCCGACGTGTCGATAACGCGCTTCTCCGCTATCTGACGCGGCACGTACGGCTTGTCGGGCTTCTCCTGCTTCGCGAGACGCGGCTGGTCGACTTTCGGTTGCGTCGACTGTTGTTGCGCGGGTCTCTGACCGACCTTTGACTGCGGCTGTGTAGCCGACGGACGCGGCGCGGGAGTTTTTTGATTCTGCGGCGACTTCTGGTTCTGAGGAGCCTTTTGCGGTGCCGCTGTCTGCGTCGTCGCCTGAGCCGCGGGTTGCGCCGTAGTCTCTTTGGGCTTCGCGGGCTTTTCGGTTGCCGCGGGAACTTCGGTAACTTCGGGGGTTGCGGGAACTTCGGGAGTTGGCTCGGGCTTCGTCGTCTCGGTTTTCGCGGGTTCGGCTTTTGCCTTGGCGGGCTTCGATTTCGTGGTGTCGAGGAATATCTCGCCGAGGTTCGCGACCTGATTGTCCTTTGTCAGCCGCGCGAAGATGATGTCAAGCTCGCGCGCGGACAGGGTGTGCTGATGGTTCTTCGGCGTGATGCCGTACTCGTTCAGCAGTGCCATGACCGCCTTGTTCTGCAACCCAAGGTCTTTTGAAAGATCGTTGATCTTATACTTAAAAATTGTACTCATATTAATCCTCCGCTCTGTCGGGCAAAGCCCTCTCGTCGCTCAATAAATTCTCGCTTTGCTCGAATCCGTCCGAACTGTCGCCTACATCTGTCTCTTCGAGCTTGCGCGACAGGCTTTTCGCGAAACCCGCGTCCGTGACCGCCATCATTGCGACACCGCCGCGATTGAGCATCACGCCGAAATCATGCTTCGTCCACGGTGACGACAGAAACCGCACATTGCACGTGTCCGCGTAACCCTTGGCTCGCCGCTTTGAACCGTCTGACGCGTCACTCGCCGCGATGATGAGCTTTGCCCGTCCGCTGCGTGCCGCCGCCTGAACAGCTTCGTCTCCGACTTGCAGATGACCCGCGCGCTTGATCAGCCCGAGGAACATCAGGTTGCGGTTTAGAAAGTTCTTATACATTCTGCACCCTCGCTTTCTCGACCTCGGCGGCGAGTGCGTCGGACACATCGTCGGGTATCGGTACGCCCAGTGCGCGCCCGAGAGCGCGCGATTTCACGGAGCGTTTCAGGCACTCAGGGTTCGCGCATACATACGCTCCGCGCCCCGACGCTTTACCGCGCAGATCAAGCGCGGCTACGCCCTCGGGCGACCGAACTACGCGCAGGAGGTCTTTCTTCGGCTTCATTTCGCGGCACCCGAGACACTGCCGCAGAGGGATTTTTTTAGGGGTTGGCAAATGAATAAATTATCTCCGTTTTAGTAAGATTGTTACATGTTAATTGTACTGTGACTGCGGTTTGATGTCGATCTTATACCCCGTCAACCGAGCGGCGAGACGCACGTTCTGCCCCTCTTTGCCGATTGCGAGCGACAACTGCGAATCGGGTACGTACACGCGGCATGAGCGCGAGCCGTCGATCACCTCGACCGCCGTCACGCTCGACGGCGACAGCGCGGCGGACACGTACTCCGACGGGTCGTCCGAGTAGTTCACGATGTCGATCTTCTCACCGCGCAACTCGTCGACGA
Source organism: Oscillospiraceae bacterium (assembly GCA_031261585.1). Classification (GTDB taxonomy): domain Bacteria; phylum Bacillota; class Clostridia; order Oscillospirales; family Oscillospiraceae; genus JAIRRO01. The sequence goes on along the minus strand of JAISJJ010000128.1, from coordinate 14,656 downwards.
TGACCGCGACACGCTGACCGCGCGGACCGACACACGCGCCAATCGGCTCGACCGACGGGTTGTTCGACCACACCGAGATTTTTGTGCGCGAACCCGCCTCGCGAGCCACGGCGCGAATCTCGACGGTGCCGTCCTGAATCTCAGGCACTTCAAGCTCAAACAGACCCTTCACAAGACCCGGGTGTGTACGCGATATCGTGACCTGAGGTCCGCGTGTCGCCTTTTTCACCTCGACGACAAAGACCTTCACGAGGTCGCCCTCGGCGAGACGCTCACCCGGGAGACACTCCGTAGCGGGCAGAACGGCTTCCGTGTACTCCGAATTAGAGTGAATCTGGATCGACAGCGCACCTGAGCGCGTGTCGATATGCGTGACCGTCCCCGTCAGCACCTCGTGCTCCTTGGACGTGAACTCGTCGTATACCATACCGCGCTCGGCTTCGCGAATACCCTGAATGATGACCTGTTTCGCCGCCTGCGCCGCGATACGTCCGAACTTCGACGCGTCGAGCGGGATGCGCACGATGTCGCCTATGTCGTATTTCACGTTGATCTCGCGCGCCTCGTCCAGCAATATCTCCGTCTCGGGCGTCTCAATGACCTCCACGACGACGCGTTCGAGATACATGTCGATTGTCTTTTTCTTGGTGTCCAACTCGACGTGCGCGCAGTCGCCGTCCTCGGGACGGTCACGGCGCAACGCCGCGAGCAGTGCCTGTTCGATCTTCTCGATCATATACGCCTGCGGGATACCCTTTTCCCGCTCAATATCCGCAATTGCGGTGAAAAATTCTGCGTTCATACCTGTATACCTCACTTATAGGTCTGTCGACTATATTATATGGGCGGTTGTCAGTCGCCCTATGGCTCTAACCGCAAACGCGCGTTGGCGATGTCGGCTTTTGTGAACGTCTGTTCACCCGTCTTGGTCTCTATCGTCACCGTGCCGTCGTCGGCATAGCGGCGCAGATAGCCGAGATACGTTCTCACGCCGTTGCGCGCCTTGTACAGCGATATCTCGACGTAGCTGTCGATGAACCGCGTGAAATCCGACGGGCGTTTCAGTTTGCGCTCCGCACCCGCGGAACTGACCTCGAACGTGTAGCCCTCTTTCGGGAACAACTCCTCGCGCTCATCGAGAAGCGGGTCGAGCGAGCGCGACACGGCTTCGCAGTCCTCGATGTTCACACCGTCCGACTTGTCCACGTACACGCGCAGGCACCATGTGCCGACCTCACGTACAAATTCAACGTCCCACAGCTCCAATTCAAGTGTTTCCAGTATCGGAGCGGCGAGCGCGGCGACTTCATCTGCGATTTTTGACAATTAAAATCCCTCATAAAAAGGAGTGGGTCTCCCCCCACTCCGACATTGCTTCTAACCAACGCGAGTATTATAACACAGCCGTGTTGGAAATGCAAGCCTTATTTTAGAATTTTCGCGTGTTCGCGGAAAACGCGCGTATATCGACCCAATGCGACACGTTGTGCGTGACGATTGACGAAACCGACGTAAAAAACCCAACAAGGTGTTGACAAATGACGCTGATGGATTTGGTTAGAGCGAAAATCTAATGTAGGGGTCGGTCTTGACCGACCCGCCGCTGCATCACGCGGACAACGGGCGGGTCAAGACCCGCCCCTACGACTACGCGAATCAAAAATTGCGGTGCCGATAATTATCAACGCAATATCCGCAACAAACCCCAAACGCGCGTTTGACAAAACCGCAACTATATGCTATGATAATAAATTATGGAAACAATGAAAAATTCATTCGCATATCTCGAACGCACCGCCGCACGCGTGCCTGACAAGACCGCGTTCACCGACGAGAGCGGGAGCGTGACGTTCGCGGAGCTTTTGCGCCGCGCAAACGCCGTGGGCACAATGCTTACGCGGCGTAATATCGCGCTGCGGCAACCCGTCGCGGTGCTTGTCGGGCGCGACACCGCGTCCGTTGTCGCCCTGCTCGGCGTTCTCGCGGCGGGCTGTTGCTACGCGCCCATCGACGCGGACACGCCGACGGCGCGCCTTGAAAAAATTCTTCGCACGCTCTCCCCCGCCGCTATACTGTCGCGCGACGGTGCGGAACTGCCGACCGACGCGCCGATTATCGCGTTTGACAGCGCGTTTTCGGAGTTTCCCGACACGGCATTGCTCGCCGAACGCCGCGCGGCGGTACTCGACGTTGACCCCGCGTACATCATCCACACGTCGGGTTCCACGGGCGACCCAAAGGGTATCGTCGTGCCGCACCGCGCGCTGATCGACTTCTGCGATTGGATGGCGGACGCGCTGAGCTTGGACGAGACGTGCGTATTCGCGAATCAGGCACCGTTCTTCTTCGATTTGTCGGTCAAAGACCTGTACATGACGCTGAAACTCGGCGCGACGGCGCACATCATGCCGCGCCAACTGTTCATGTTCCCCGCAAAACTCGTCGATTGGCTCGGCGAACACTCGGTGAACACGCTCTGTTGGGCGACCTCGGCGTTTAATCTCGTCGCGAACTCGGGAATACTCGCAATTCAAGCACCCGACACACTCCGCTCCGTGATTCTCGGCGGCGAGACGCTGTACGCCACGCCGCTGAACATCTGGCGGCGCGCGTTGCCCGAGTGTCGATTCATCAACCTGTACGGACCGACGGAGACGACCGTGGACTGCGCGTATTACATCGTTGACCGCGAGTATGACAACGGCGACGTTGTGCCTATCGGGCGCGCGTGCGAGAATATGGAGATCATGCTGCTCGACGAGCATTTGCAGCTCGTTGCGGACGGTGAGCGCGGCGAGATTTGCGTGCGCGGAACGGGGCTTGCGCTCGGGTATTACGGCGACGGCGACAAGACGCGCCGTGCGTTCGTGCAGAATCCGCGCAACGCGCATTACCCCGATCTCATCTACCGCACGGGTGACTACGCGTACGTGCGCGACGGACTTTTAGTGTTCGCGTCGCGTCTCGACGGGCAGATAAAGCGCGGCGGCTACCGCATTGAACTCGGCGAGATCGAGCGCGCGTTGACGACGATTTCGGGCGTTGACAACGCCGTGTGCGTGTACGATGAGGTGTCCGAGCGCGTGACGTGCCACTACGACGGCACGGCGGACGAGCGCGCTGTCGCGGGTGCATTGCGCGGTGCGTTGCCGAAGTACATGTTGCCGAACGCGTACACGCGCCACGACGCGTTGCCGCGCACGGCGAACGGCAAACTCGACCGAAAAACGCTGCGGGGGGTTGTCTGATGTCGCTGACCTCACTCGCGTTCGTCGGGTTTTTGATACTCGTTATAATCGCATATTATATTGTGCCGCAACGACTGCGCTGGATCGTGCTGCTCATCGCGAGCGCGGCATTTTACGCGCTGTGCGGCGTTTTCGCCTTCGCGTGTCTGATATTCGTCGCCGCGACGACGTACTGCGCGGGATTGTGGCTCGGACGGTTGAACGCGTCGGAGCAGCCGCGCGACACGATACGCAAACGCCGAAAACTCATCGTACTCGCGGCGGTTGTCTTGAACTTCGGACTGCTGTTCGCGCTCAAATATCTCGATTCCGCGCTCGGACTTGCGTCGCGCATATTTCGGTTCGGCGCACCGCACTTGGGTATCCTCGCGCCGCTCGGCGTGTCGTTCTACATCTTCCAGAGCGTCGGTTACGTTGTGGACTGCTGCCGCGGCAAGTACGCACCCGAGCGCAATTTCGCGAAATATCTGTTGTTCTGCTCGTTTTTTCCGCAGATCGTGCAGGGACCGATCGGGCGGTACGATGAACTCGCGCCGCAGCTCACGCGCGGTAACGCACTCGACTTCGCGAACGTGCGCGACGGTGTGCAGCTCGCGATGTGGGGTTATTTCAAGAAACTCGTGATCGCGGAGCGCGCGGGAGTAATCGTCGCGTCGCTGTTCTCCGACGTGACGGCGCACGGAGGTGCGGTCACGGCGTTCTCAATGGTGATGTACTGCGTCCAACTGTACTGCGACTTCTCCGGCGGTATCGACATTGCGCGCGGCGCGGCAAAGATGCTCGGCGTGGACATGGCGGAGAACTTCGCGCGCCCGATCATGGCGGTGTCACTCGCGGACTACTGGCGGCGGTGGCACATGACGCTCGGGACGTGGATGCGCGACTACCTGTTCTATCCCCTGTCGCTGTCAAAACCGCTCGCGCGCCTCGGCAAAGCCGCGCGGAAACGTATCGGCGGCAAGCTCGGCAAGATTCTGCCGACGAGCATAGCGACGTTTGTCGTCTACCTCGCGGTCGGCGCGTGGCACGGCGCACACGCAAAATATATCGTCTACGGACTGTACAACGCCGTGATCATCACCTCGTCGCTCCTGCTTGACGGCGTGTACGCGAACGCGCGACGCACTATGCACATTCGCGACGATTCGGGTGTTTTGAAGCTGTTCCGCATAGTGCGCACGTGCGCGATCATCTTTATAGGACGCTACATCACGCGCGCGAACGGTCTGTCGCAGACGCTGTACCTGTTAAAAAAGACCGTCGCGCACTTCGACCCGCGCGCGCTGTTCAACGGCACTCTCGCGACACTCGGACTGCCGATTTCGGGTATCGTCACCGTTCTCGTCGGTATCGCGGTGGTCGTCGTCGTCGAGGTTTTGCAGGAGCGCGGACTGCGCGTGCGGGAGTCTCTCGCGCGGCGCGGCGCGTTCACTCAATGGCTTGCCGTCGCGGTGCCGTTCGCGGTGATTTTGATATTCGGCATTGTCGATCAGGGGTTCACCCCTGCGGAGTTCATATATGCGCAGTTCTAAGGGGTTGTCGCCCAAAAAGTGGGTCGTGATGTTCGTCGTCACCGTTCTTGTGATACTGCTCGCCTACGCGGCGGTGAACGTCGCCGTCGATCCGTTCGGCGTGTTCGGTGACAGCGTTTTCGACTGGTATTCTTACGATATGACGCAGAATCCGCGCGCCGCAAAGATTGCGTACCTTGACAAGCGGCACGGCGAATACAACGCGTACCTATTCGGCTCGTCGGGTACGAGCGCGCTGTCCGTCGACCGTCTGAACGCGTACACGGGACTGCGGTTCTACAATATGTTCTCCTACGGCACCGATCTGTTGAACACGCGGCAGGAGATCGCATATATCCTCGAACACTACGGCGCGGAGTCTATCGTGCTCGCGCTCGGCGTCAACGCCGCCGAGAAATACGACATGCCGCGCGAGGCGTTGAAGGATATCGCGCACGTGAATCTCAACGCGAACGCGACGATTTTCGACCGAGCGGCGTTCTATCTCAAATTCGCATTCGCCGACCCGCGCAACGCGATTGCGAAAATTCAGGCGAAACGCGGCGACACATATCTCGCGCAACCGTTCGACGTGTTCACGCCCGAGACGGGCGCGTATGACAAGCGCGAGCGCGATGTTGAACCGTTCGGAAGTATTGCGGATTACTACGCGAAATACCCTGTGTTTGACGGATTTGTCGGATGGCGGCACGAGTTGTCGCACATAGACGAGTGCGAGATCGAACTGCGCGAGATCGCGCGTCTGTGCGAGCAGTACGGCGCGGAACTGACGATCGTCGTGACCCCCGAGTACGCACCGTATGCGGCGGGGTTCGACGCGGACGAGGTTGCGGAACTGTACGGGCGCGTCGCCGCCGTCTCGGACTTTTGGGATTTCGCGATGTCGAGCGTGAGCCTTGACGCGCGGTATTTTTACGACGAGTCGCACTTCCGCGACGCCGTGGGCGACATGATGCTCGCACGGATATTCGGAGATACGGACGTGTACGTCCCCGACGACTTTGGCGCGTTGGTAACTGCCGACAACGCGCGAGATGCTGCGGCTCGGTTCCGCGAAATACCCGAGTACGCGACGCCGACGGCAACGGTACCCGTGCTGATGTATCACAATGTCGCGGAAAACGCGTCGGGCGAGTGGACGATCACGCCCGAACAATTCGAGTCGCACCTTGCCGCGCTGCAAAACGCGGGGTTCGAGGCCGTGACCATCGACGACATGACAGCGTTCACCGAGCGCGGCGTACCGCTCCCCGCGAAACCCGTGCTGATTACGTTCGACGACGGTTACGCGGGCAACTACGACTACGCCTATCCCCTGCTCAGACAGTACGGTATGCGCGCGTCGATATTTGTGATCGGCGTGTCGTTCGGACATGACACGTACAAGGACACAGATATACCGATCACCCCGCACTTCGGCGACGCGGCGGCGCGCGAGATGGTACAGAGCGGCGTTATCACGCTGTACAGCCACACGTATGACATGCACCAGTCCAGAGAACTCGACGGCGAGGACTGCCGCGACGGTGTTTCGCGGTTCCCCGACGAGGACGATTGGACGTACGCCGACGCGCTGACCGCCGATTTCGCGCGCGAAGCTGAGATTCTGCGCCCGTACACCGCCGATGTCACGGCGTTCGCGTACCCCGAGGGCAAATACAACATACTCGCGGACGCTATACTCAACGAACTCGGTGTAAAGGCGACGTTCACGACACAATCGGGTGCCGCCATGATAGTCGCGGGGTTGCCGCAGACCCTGCGCGCCCTGCCGCGTCTCATCGTGACGAGCGGTACGACGGCGGACGAACTGATGAACATGATTCAAGATTATTTAGGAGATATTTAATGACAATCGAATTTGACGCGTATAAACAGAAGATTCTCGCGCTTGAACCCGTGCTTGCCACGCTGCGCGGGGCGTTGAAACTCGCGGACGCTGAGGCGGAACTGCGCGAACTCGAAACGGAAGCGTCGGCGGACGGTTTCTGGAACGACATCGACCGCTCACAGGTCAACCTCAAACGCACAAAGCAGTTGCAGACGAAGATTGAGAGTTTCCGCAAGCTCACCTCGCGCTACGACGACCTCGCCGCGCTGTGCGAGATGGCGCGCGAGGAGGACGACGCGTCGATACTGCCCGAACTCGAAGCCGAGTACGCCGCGTTCGAGACCACACTGTCCGAAGCGCGACTCACGACGCTGTTGTCGGGCGAGTACGACAGTTGCAACATCATGCTGTCGTTCCACGCGGGCGCGGGCGGCACCGAGGCGATGGACTGGGCGGAGATGCTCTACCGCATGTACACGCGCTGGGCGGAGCGGCACGGTATGACATACAAGATTCTCGACTACCTCGATGGCGAGGAGGCGGGCATGAAGTCCGCGTCGATTGAGATCGACGGCGAAAACGCCTACGGACTGCTGAAATCTGAGGCGGGGATTCACCGTCTCGTGCGCATATCGCCGTTCGACTCGTCGGGACGGCGGCACACGTCGTTCGCGGCGGTCGAGGTCGCGCCGCTGATATCCGACAGCGTCGAGATCGAGATTCGCCCCGAGGATTTGCGCGTGGACACGTACCGCTCGTCGGGTGCGGGCGGTCAGCACGTCAACAAGACCGAGTCCGCGATACGCATCACACACATCCCGACGGGGATCATCGTCGCGTGTCAGGTCGAGCGCAGTCAACACCAGAACCGCGAGGTCGCGATGCGCATGTTGCGCTCGAAGCTCATCGAGATCAAGGAGCGCGAGCATCTGGACAAGATTTCGGACATCAAGGGCGAGCAGATGAAAATCGAGTGGGGCAGCCAGATACGCAGCTACGTGTTCATGCCGTACACGCTCGCAAAAGACCACCGAACGGGCTTTGAGAACGGCAACATCAACGCCGTGATGGACGGCGACTTGGACGGGTTCATCAACGCGTACCTGTCAATGAAAGCGGGAGAATAGTGGTGAAAATCAGGAGAATACTCGCGATTGCGTTCTTGTTCGCGCTGCTGCTGAGTGCGTCGGGGTGCGGAGATACGGGGAACCCGACGGTATCGGCGGTGCCGTCTCCGTCGCCGTCCGCAACGCCGATACCTGACCCGACACCCGCGTATGAACTCGACTTCACCGAAGTAGGCGCGTATAAACTCGAGGACAATGTGGAATACCACATCGATTTCAACGGCGACGGCGTTGTTTCGACGTATTCGCAGAAACATGACAAAGACTCCTATTACGTAATCGCTCTGTTCAATGGCGGAGAAAATCTGTTCTGGGAACATTATATGCATTCGGCATACATAGTGCGACGCGAAAGCGGGATTGCGGCGTTAATTGCCACTAACGAAAACTTATATGATTATCCGTTCACAGAGATTTTTGTTGTTGAAAACGGGGAGTTTGTACTCCGCGAAAGATTTAGCAAGGGTATTACCGCAGTATCACACGAATCGATATCACTTGGAGGTTCCACTTACGGCATACTTGGCAATCAATATGCGTATGGTACATACGGCTTTGACGACGATTTCTCGCTGATTTATCCATCGGGCGAGTGGTTCGACGTGGTGCGCAGAACAGGGAGCACACGTTATGATGAAGTTGCCATGAAATATATCACCGACATCGAGGATTCAGAGGGATTCGTATACACGATTCTTGCCGATTTAACGCTAAAACGCATATCAGGCGACGACTATATTGAGGACACCCTTCATGTCGGAACACGTATTCGTATTTTGAAGTTTAATGAACGTAGTGATATCGCCATTATCGAGGACACAAGCGGCAACCAATGGCTACTCACATTCGACGATTACGGAGACGGCGTGGAGGTGAACTACATTTCAGGTTGTACCTACGTGGGTCCGTATTGATTTATCTTAACAGCATCATTATCTGTCGGAAAACGTGAGTTTTTCGTCAGTTTCAAGCGGCAAGGCGTTCATGCCTTGCCGCTTTTTTCGCACAAAAAACGCCAAATTCATGTAACCAACTGCCCAAATCCGCCGACTATACTTATGACGGCCGTTAGAGAGGTGATTTCGGAAAGCGATGAATGACGCAAAAGCACTATGGGCAATTTCGCAGGGCGATGCCGAATCGCTTGAAAAAGTCATAGACAAGTACAGCGCGTATGTCGCCGCGGTTATACGCAACAAGGCGGGCGGGGTCATATCCCGTCAGGACGTCGAGGAGATCGCGTCCGACGCGTTCTTCGCGCTGTGGCAGAACGCGGGCAAGCTGTTTCTGCCGAACATCAAGGCATATCTCGCGGGTGTCGCAAGGCACAAGACAGTGGACAAACTCCGCAAGATGAGGCAAGACCTGCCGCTCGACGAGTTGGAGGACGTGATATCCGACGATGAGCCGATTGGCGACATGGTAGAGGAACAGGCACTCGCCGACGAGGTGCGGTGCGCGATTACGACGCTGCACGAGCCGTACCGCGAGACGCTGACACGGCGTTACCGCGACGGCGAGAGTGTCAACGGTATCGCGGAGGAGATGGGCTGTTCGCAGAACGTGGTGAAACAGAGGTTGTTTCGCGGCAGACAGATGCTGAAAGACGCAATCTCGGACTGGTTGAGGTGAGAAAATGAAAACGGTAAAATACGACGTGAACGACGTTTCCGTCGAACGAATTAAGGAGATGACCATGAAAAAAATTCACGAGAGTACTTCAAACTCAAAGTTAACGCACACAGCAAGAAAAAATGCACCGCGATTTGTGGCGGTTCTTGTCGCGATTTTCATGCTCGCGAGTTTTGCCGCGACTGTGTTCGCGACGGGACTTATCCCGACGACGGCGGTCGTGCCGCCGACCGAGGCAGAGATTGCCGCGCTTGAAGAATTCTACGCAAAAATCGAGTCAGGCGAGATTACCCCCGACGATTTGAGTTGGGAAACACCACCCGTTATTGACGCGGACGAGGTATATGCCTACGCGCGAAACGAATGGGAGACCGCCGTTCAAGACGCGCAGCGGCGCACAAACGAGCCGACGTACGTTAGCGGCGCAGATCCCGACGACAATAATCCCGATAAATTCGCGGACATTAAGCCCGATACGCTGATAGAAGATCTGTTGCGCGGGCCGAACCCCCCGACATCAATCGGCACCTTGCCATATATGGCAAACGGAAACTTTTTTGAGGAAGTTTACACAAACTACAAGTTTCTGCCAAGCGCAGGTAATAAGATTAAAGTTGTCTTTAATGGTTCAACAAGTTCAGGCATCTGCCAACTTTGGATGTACTTACTGGACTGCACAACAGGCATTGAGTATGGACCTTACTACTTCGGTAACGCAGGAGGTTGGGTAAACAACACGGTAACATGGATCAATTTAGACGCAACGCACTACTGGGCACTTAAGTTTGTAAAAACCGAGCCAGACATCCTGGTGTCGTTCACCGCCGCAATGAGTTAAGGCAAAAGCACACATCGAAGCACGAAGCCCGCGGTACGCCGCGGGCTTCGCCATTATATCACAAATATTACCGTTTGAAGTATATTCCGTTACCGTTTGCGAACAATACGGTTACAATTTATACCAAAACGGAGGTAACTTCATGAAACGCAGCATACGTAAAGTCCTCGCGCTCCTGCTCGTCACCGCGTCGATCTGCGCGCTCGTCGTATCCGCAACCGCGCTCGCGAACGACACGACGATCAACATCGGTTCGCCGAAAAACAACGTGCCTATCGCCGAAAACCTCGAATACACGACGTTCAAGGGCGTGGCGTTGACGGGCAAATTCAAGGCACTCGACCCCGACGGCGACACGCTGTCGTTCGAGATCGTCGCCGCGCCGAAAAAAGGCTCGGTGTCGCCGACGCAGAACGGTGAGTTCGTCTACACGCCAGCCGAGGGCAAAAAGGGCAAGGACACGTTCAAATACGTCGCGGTGGACTCACTCGGCGGCGTGTCCGCGTCCGCGACGGTGACGGTGAACATCAACAAGCAGTCGTCAAAGACGACGTACGCCGACATGGACGGCAACGACGCGCTGTACGCCGCGCTCGTGCTGACGGAAAACGGTATCTTCACGGGTGAAAAGCTCGGCGGCGAGTACTTTTTCCGACCCGAGCAGACGATCACGCGCGGCGAATTTCTCGCGATGTGCCTGTCGCTGACGAACACCGAGACGATCACGGGTATCACGAAAACGGGCTTCGCCGACGATGCGGACATTCCGATGTGGGCGAAACCGTACGTGTCGGCGGGGCTGATGAACGGAGTCGTCGGCGGCTACCGCAACGGCGCGGGGCAACTCGTGTTCTCGCCGAATGAGCCGATCACGTTCACGGAGGCGGCTGTGATACTCAACCGTTCCCTCGGTATCACCGACGTAGTGGGTGCTGCCGCAATACCCGTCGACTCGGTACCCGCGTGGGCGCAGTCTGCGGCGGTGAATCTCGCGGCGTGCAATATCCTGCCGAACGGTCTGAGTGCGGTCGCAAAAGACACGCTGACACGTGCGGACGCGGCGCGGTTGCTGCTCAACTCGATGGAGGTGCTCGCGGCGCGCGACACGGGCGGCGGAGGTCTGCTGAGCTGGGCGCGATGACAATTAACAGTTAACAATTAACAATGAACAATTGAGGACGTGGGTTACGTGGACGATAAGGCGCGGACGAAAGTCCGCGCCTGTCAATATGCGCCGTGAATTTTTTGTTGACTACTGCGTTTTGTCGTGCTATAATCTCAAAAAAAGGCAGAAATTATAAGGACGGGCATGATATGAACGGAACAGACCTGCTGTCTATCAAGGCGTTTGCCGAACTGACGGGTATGAATCAATCGACGTTGCGGTATTACGACAAGATCGGGCTGTTTTCCCCCGTAAAACGCGGTGAGAACGGCTACCGCTACTACTCTCCTCAGCAGACGGTCACGGTGAACCTCGTCAACGTGCTGAACGATTTGCAGACCTCGCTGAAAGACATCGGAGAACAGGAGAAATCCAGAACGCCCGAGAGTATTCTCGAGCTGCTCACCAAGCAGGAGACCAAGTTTGACAACGAGATGCGTCGGCTTCATCTGGCGTACTCCATCACGCACGTGTTCCGCAACCTCATTCAGGAGGGTATCGCCGCCAACGAATACGAGATATCGGACGTGAAATCGGACGCGCTGCCGCTCATTTTGGGCGCGATAAACGATTTCAGCGAGAACCGCTTCTTTTACGAGACGTTTATACGCTTTTGTCAGGAGGCAAAGAGCAACAGGGTCAATTTGAGCTATCCCGTGGGCGGATTTTTTAACAGTATTGATGACTTTGTGAGTGAATCGTCACAGCCCGCGCGCTTTTTCTCGCTCGACCCCGCAGGGTTGGAGGAAAAAGCCGCAGGGCGTTACCTCGTGGGCTATACGCGCGGCTATTACGGCGAGATGGGAGACGTGGGGCAGCGTTTGCTCGCATACGCCGAGGAACACAAGCTGTCGTTCACGGGTCCGCTGTACGTGATCTATTTGCACGACGAGATCAGCGAAAAGGACACGAGCCGATATCTCGCGCAAGTGTCCGTCTCCGTCGCGCCGAAAAGAGCGAAACGCGGAGTGACCGTAAGCCGCGGGTAGACGGGCGCGGTGTGAAAAATAAGTCAGGAGCGGACGAAAGTCCGCCCCTGCTCGTTTTGCCAAAGGCTACGCGCCGTTTTCAAGTAACTTCGTAATCGCCGAGACGACCTCGGCGATCTTTTCAGGCGTCAGACTGCCCGCCTTGTACGCAATAATGCTCATATCGGCGGTGAACAATTTGTTCGGTCGGATGTTACTCGCCGCATTCAGACCGCCCGACGCAAAATCTGTCGCGTCAACCTCGACGGCAATCGAGTCACCGACGTTTTTGCTCGTTATCTGCGACAGAATGTAGTCGCTCGCGCCTGATGACGCGAGGACGAGCGCGGGACGGCGTTTCGATGAACTCATGTCTGAGAACGGAAACGGCAAGACAACAACATCGCCTTTTACAAATCCTGCCACACGCGCTCCTCCTCGGGCAAGATCCAGTCCTTGGCGAGAGCCTTCTCACTCGCAAGCGTGATGTCGCTCACGCGGCTCTCGTAGATTTTGAACGGTATCGCGCGCTCCCGCACCGCCTGACTGATGAAAACGCTGACCGCCGACGAAAACGACAGACCGAGCTGCTTGAACAGCGCGTCCGCCTCGTCTTTGAGTTTGTCGTCTATTCGGATATTAACCTGCGCCATATAATCCTCCAAAATGCTACACTTCGCTATCATTATATAGCAAAGTGTAGCATTTGTCAACAAATATTCGCGCTCAAAATTAATCCGTCACCGCATTACACCGCCAGCGTCTCGCTTGACCCCGCTACTGCCGACAGTCCGTACTCCGTGCGCACCATCTCTGTGAGCCGCACGAGATTCCGCTCCCACTCGTCGCGCGGGGGCGGTTCGTAGTCGCCGAGCGGGTACGATAGCCCCAGCGAATCGTACTTCTCCGTACCCATCTTGCGGTACGGCAGCAGTTGCCACGCGACGGGCGCGACAGGTAGTGACGCTAAAAACTCTGCCGTCGCGCGTATGTTCGCGTCGTCCGCGTTGTATTGTGGCACTATCGGTGTGCGCACGACGATGGGCAGTCCGCGCTCCGAGGTCTTGCGGATATTCGCGAGAATCAGCTCGTTGCCCGCGCCGCAGTACTCGCGGTGCTTCTCTGTGTCCATGTGCTTCACATCCGTGATCACGAGGTCGGTGTAGTCGAACACCGCCGCCGCGCTATCCCACGGCACGTGCAACGCCGTCTCGACGCACGTGTTCACGCCCGCGTCGCGGCACCGTCGCAGCAGCTCGCGAGCGAACTCCCATTGCATAATCGGTTCGCCGCCCGAAAGCGTCACTCCCCCGCCGCTGCGTCGGTAAAAACTCTCATCTTCAAGCACGATGTTCAGCAGCTCGTCGACCGTGTATCGCGTACCCCACGTTTTCAGCGCGCGCGGCGGACATTTGTCGGCACATTTGAAGCAGTCGCGGCACTCGGGCGACGGCTCAACGCGCTCGATAACGCCGTCGTCGCCGAACACGAGCGGCGCACCGCCGATAGGACACGCCGCGACACACCACCCGCACTTCTCGCGAGAGATGCACTTCGACGGGTACACGCCGAGCCGCGCGCGCGGTTCAATCGTCTCGGGGTTCGAGCACCACAGACACCGCAGGGTACAGCCAGTGAAGAAAATCTCGGTGCGTATGCCCGGTCCGTCGTGGATCGTGTATTTTTGGATATTGGAGACGAGTGCGGTGCCGCTACTCAATGGAGTTCAACTCACCCAAGACGTACGCGCGATCCTCAGCGTCGGAGACATCTGCACTCGCGTCGATGCCTTTTTGCTTAAATTCAGCAGACTTCGCCGCGTCGCCCAGCACCGAGTGCGCGCGCGCCACGGCTTCGTATCCGAACGCCAGATCGAGACCGCCGATGCCGTTTTCAAGGCAGAGCGCGAGCGAGGATTCGCCGTGCAGTAGTGCGGGCGCACCGTATTTCAGCACGCTGTACACGTGCGACACCTGCCACTCTCCCCGCGCGTTGTTCACGGGCTTGTTCGCCGTGCGCCACAGAAACGCCGACGTGTGCGTCTTGTGCAGCATCGTGATGTCGTCCTCGGTCGTGCGGTCGGTCTTGTCCAGCAAGTCCCATGTCTCGTTGAAAAGCTGTATAGCGCGGTTGATGGTTTCGTCCATGGTAGGTTCCTCCGATTTGATTGTATTATTTTGGTTATGATATCAGATTACCGTACGTGTCGCGGTATTCGTGCGTCTCAGACGTGACGATCCACTCGCCATTGATTAGCTCTGTGGTGGTTTCAATACGTTCATAGCCCGTTAGTATACCGTCGGTATAAATCTCAG
>JAISJJ010000106.1 GCA_031261585.1 Oscillospiraceae bacterium | reverse complement strand
GGGTTACGTGTCCTCCCTCCGCCGCCGTTCGGCGGCACCTCCCTCTGTGAGGGAGGCTTGGACGGTGCGTTCCCCAAAAATGCCTCCCTCTCAGAGGGAGGTGCCGTCCGCAGACGGCGGAGGGAGACCCCCGTCCAACGTCCAAACGTCCCCCGTCCAACCTTGCCCCCTTTCGGAAAGGGGGTGCCGACCGCAGTCGGCGGGGGTTTGCCCTCGTCCAACGTTCCCGCTCTAACCTCTCAACTCTAACCTCTGCACGGGGGTGCCGTCCGCAGACGGCGGAGGTTTGTCCCCCGTCCCCCGTCCTGCGTACCGCACCCCGTCCAATCCCCGTAACTGTTAATTGTCTATAACTTATTCCGCATAATCTTCCCGCTCGTCGTCTTTGGCAGCTCTTCGCGGAACACCACTATGCGCGGGTACTTGTACGGCGCGGTGTGGGCTTTTACGTAGTCCTGAATCTCTTTCGCGAGTTCGTCGGAGGGTTCGCGCCCTTTCAACACTATGCTCGCTTTCACGATCTGTCCGCGAATCTCGTCGGGCGCGGCGGAGACGCCACATTCGAGGACGTACGGCAACTCCATGATCACGCTCTCGATCTCGAACGGTCCTATGCGGTAGCCCGACGACTTGATGAGGTCGTCGACGCGCCCGACGTACCAGTAGTACCCCTCCTCGTCGCGCCAAGCGGTGTCGCCCGTGTGATAGCAGTTTTGCCGCCACACGTCGGCGGTGTTTTTCGCGTCGTTGTAGTACTCTATCACCAGCCCCTGCGTCTCTCCGGGCTTTGTGCGCACGACGATTTCGCCGACCTCGCCGTTCGGCACGGAGTTGCCGTCCGTGTCCACAAGGTCGATGTTGTACTGCGGATTGGGGCGGCCCATCGAGCCCGGTTTCGGCGTCATACCCGCGATGTTACCGATCAGCACGGACGATTCGGACTGCCCGAACCCCTCCATCAAGCTCAGCCCCGTGGCGTTGCGGAACTGGTAGAACACCTCGGGATTCAACGCTTCACCCGCGATTGTCGCGTGTTTTATGCTGCTGAGGTCGTATTTCGACAGATCCTCGCGGATCAGGAAGCGGTACATCGTCGGCGGCGCGCAAAACGTCGTGATACCGTATTTGCCGATCATCGGCAGGATATCGGCGGGGTCGAAGCGGTCGAAATCGTAGACGAAAATCGCGCCCTCGGCGAGCCACTGCCCGTACAGCTTGCCCCACGCGGCTTTCGCCCACCCCGTGTCCGATATCGTGAGGTGCAGCCCGTCCGTGCGCACGCACTGCCAGTATTTCGCGCCGATAAAGTGACCGACGGGGTATTTATAGTTGTGCGCCGCGATCTTCGGATAGCCCGACGTACCCGACGTGAAGTACATGAGCATGAACTCGTCGCCGCACGGCGCGTCTGGCGTGCGCGGATAGCTGCTGCGGAACTGCGTGAACTCGGTGTCGAAGCTGTGCCAGCCGTCGAGCGTACCCGCGCTGACGATTTTCGTCGTGACCTGCGGACATTTCGCGAGTGCTTTCTCCGCCTCGGTCGGCGCGATTGTCGACTCGGCGGTTATCATAATCGCGGTCACGCCTGCCGCCTCGATGCGGTATATATAGTCCTTTTCGAGCAGTTGATCCGTCGCGGGTATGCTTATCGCGCCGATTTTTTCGAGCGCGATTGTCGCGATCCAGAACTGCCAGTTGCGGCGCAGGACGAGCAGCACGCGGTCGCCGCGTTTTATACCGAGCGACAGGAAGTAGTTCGCGGCGCGCGCGGACTGTTTCGCGATGTCCTCGAACGTGAACCGCCGCTCCGTCTTGTCGAGCGCGACGTGCATCATCGCGAGCTTGTTCGGCTCGCGCGCGGCGAGAGCGTCCACCACGTCGAACGCGAAGTTGAAGTTGTCGAGATTCTTGAAGCTGACACCCGTGAGCGTGCCGTCCTCGTCCTCAACCGTATCTATATAATTATGATGTATACGCTCCTTGCCCGTATGGACGACGCGCGAAATGCGCTCGACCGTCTCGGCGACGCTGCGCTTCTCATTTTTAGGTATCGCGGGTACCGCCTCGTTCGGGTCGATGACGATGGCGTAGAACTCGCAGTCCGCGCCGTCCGCCGCGATCATGCCGTGCGGCGTGCTTGAATCGTAGTACGCGCAATCGCCCGCGTACAGCGTCGTCACGAAGTCGCCGATGCGGATTTTTAGCGTACCCGATATCACGATGTCGCACTCCTGCCCATCATGCTGCGTCGGCTCAATCTCGCGGTTTTGCAGCGATTCGTCGTAGATCGCGGTGACGCGGAGCGGCTCCGTCGTGCGCCCGCGAAACGCGTGGGCGAGCGAGTAGTAGACCATGTTGTGCGCCTGCTCGATGCGCTGTCCGTCGCCCGCGCGCGTGATCGTGTAGCTCACGAGACGCGGCGCGGCACCCTCGATGAGGTCGGTCACGTCCACGCCGAACGCGTTCGCGCACTCGTAAAGGAACGCGAACGTCAAATCCGCGCGTCCCGATTCGCACTCGGCGTACACCTCGGGCGTCACTCCGACGCGCTCCGCCATGTCTGCGGGCGATATGCCCTCGATCTCGCGCAGTTCGCGTATGCGCCCCGCGATCTCCTGCTGTTTCTCTGCGATGTTCGGCATGATAATGCCCTCCTGTTTTTTCGGGGCAAATAAAAAACGCCCCAAGATAATTCCTGAGACGAGATGTGTTGAACATTCCCGCGGTACCACTCAAATTGCGTCTTTCAACGCCGCTTACGGGTTCGGCGTTTTCACGCGAAACCACTGACCTGTAACGTAGTCAACACGGGAATTTCTACTTGCCGCCTTTTGGCGGCTTTCTTATTCCGGCTCCGAAGTGACTGGCTTCATCAATGCCTTTGATATTAAGTTTCGGTAATTGTAGCACGCCGAAATCGGTTTGTCAAGCGAAATTTTCGGCTTTCGACAGCATGGGACAATATTTTCTGCCATTCGACACCAATCGACAGGTTTTGCATGATCATACTATACAATATATAGTGTTTCTACCCGCTTTACATCACAATTATTGGTAATGGCGGCGCAGACACACGCGCGCCGCACGCGTTCCGAACATCACTGCGAGGTGAACCATGCGCGAGCGTTACATAATCCGTGTCGGCGACGAACTGGTCGAGGTGACTCCCGAGGTCTACCGCGAGTATTACGCGTCGCGGCGGCGTGAAAAGACGCAGGCGGAGCGTGACGCGCGGCACGGTCTGCTGCGGATTGAGGACCTGCTCGGCGCGGAATTTGTGGCGGACACGGGGCAGACACCCGACGAGACGGCGATTGC
The DNA here is from genome assembly GCA_031261585.1 of Oscillospiraceae bacterium. Classification (GTDB taxonomy): domain Bacteria; phylum Bacillota; class Clostridia; order Oscillospirales; family Oscillospiraceae; genus JAIRRO01. The sequence continues at coordinate 3,107 of JAISJJ010000106.1, read as the reverse complement.
GCGCGATGAGCTGTCTCGGCTTCGCGATGCGTTGAACAGGTTAAACGACGATGAGCGTGAGTTGATTCACGCTCTTTTTTTTCGCGCGGTGCCGCTCGCAAGATACGCGGACGAGACAGGAGTGCCGCGCAAAACGCTGGAATATCGGAGGGATACGGTGTTGGCGAGACTGAGAAGGGAGTTGACAGTTGACAATTGACAGTTGACAGTTTTGGACGAGGACTGCGTTGGACGGGGGGCAAACCCCCGCCGCTTGCGAGCGGCACCCCGTGCAGATGTTAGAGGTTAGAATTGAGAGGTTAGAGCGGGGAACGTTGGACGAGGGGCGGGCTCCCTCCGCCGTCTGCGGACGGCACCTCCCTCTGAGAGGGAGGCTTTTTTAGAGCGCGCCGTCCAAGCCTCCCTCATAGAGGGAGGTGCCGCCGTAAGGCGGCGGTGGGAGGTCACGTAACCCTCGTCCAACCTTGCCCCCTTTCGGAAAGGGGGTGCCGTCCGCAGACGGCGGGGGTTTGTTCCACGGTTCCCGCATTTACTTTTTCACTCGTCATTGCGAGCCGCGCGAAGCAATCCAGACCCCCCGCAACCTCGTCCAACCTCGCGTTTTACGAGGGGTTGGACGGAGAAACGGGGACTGGATTGCTTCGTGCGCTCGCAATGACGGGAGTTGGAATGCGGAAAGAGTAAATGCGGTAGCCCCGGGGTTTGTTCCCCCGTCCAACCCCGCCAATTGACAACAAAAACGAGGGTCACGGTCTAACCCGTAACCCTCGTCCTTAACTGTCCACTGTCAACTGTCAATTGCCCGTCCCGTCAGCTTACAAATCTCGCGCCCCATTTTTGGGTGATTATCGCGCCCTCTACTACGGCGGTGTTCCACGCTTCGTAGTCCGCTGAGCGCAGGGCGTTGTCGGAGAGGATATCGCGCTCGTTGTCGTTGTCCGCCACGTAGTAGACGATGTACCACATCTTGGTGCCGTTACTTTCGGTCTCGATGAGCTTGTAGTCTGCGGCTTTGCGGCTGCCGAAAATCCAGTCGAGCAGGTCGTCCGTCGCGGAACTGCCGCGCCGCGCGAACTTTTCGAGCAGGTCGCCGCCGATCGTCGTATCGTTGCCGTACTCCTCGGTCAGAGCTTCGAGAGCTTCGAGCGTGTAGCCCGCGTCTTTCCACTTGGCGAACGCCTCGTCGGCGATTGCCTTTGCCTTTGCCGCGGACTCCTCCTCGTACTTCTCGGGGTGCAGTATCGAGTCGTCGTACCCCGCCTGATCGACGTTGCCCGCCTCGTCCGTGAAGTACGCCTTGTCGACCTTCTGCGGCGTGAAGCCGAGGAAGCGGACGTCCGCCGTGTTGTAGTCGTTGTCGTCGCGCTCGAGGAACAGCACGATCTCATAGCCCGTGGGTGTCTCCTCGGTACCCGTGATGCCCCATGACAGCGGCTCCGAGCCGCCCTTTGACGCGAGGACGAGCGCGGCGCGCGTCAGCTCGCTGATCGAGGAACCCTGCGTCTCGTTCTTCGTCGCCGCTCCGTCCGCGTACTCCTTGTACGTGGTCTCGTTGACATAGAACGCGGCGGCGGCTACGCGCGCGACCTGCTGCTCCGTCGTCAACTCTGTGAACGCCGTGCCGTCGAATATCGTCTCGTAGTCGGGCGGCGTGACGGGTTCGGGTACGTCGGTGTCGTCGCCGTCTTCGCCGTCAGTCGTCTCGTCGGACGGTTCGGGCGACTCGGAATCTGTCGGCTCCGCTTCGGACGGTTCCTCGGACGATTCTTCGGAGGGTTCTTCTGCGGGTTCCGCGGATGGTTCCTCTGAGGGTTCTTCTGAGGGTTCCTCGGATGTCTCATCTGAGGGTTCCTCAGACGGCTCTTCCGACGGATCCTCCGACGGATCGGTGTCGGACGGCTCGGCGTCGGGGTCTGTGGGTTCGGGGATATCCTCGGGCTTCTCGGGGAGTTCCGCACCCGTCAGGATCGCCTCGTTGATCGCCTTCGTGAAATCCTCGGCGTTTTTGAGAGCCTGCGCCTTGACCTCGGCGAACTCCTCTTCGCTCAACAGATCCTCAAAGTCGGAGACATCCTGCGGTGCCACCGCGAAACGGTGATATACGAAATAATCGAGCGTGTCGGCGTTCTCGGTGTAGTACGCGGCGAGTTCCTCGGGCGTGTACGTAAACCCGTCCTGCTTGTCCGTCGAATACGCGCTGACGTAGTTTGTGACCTCGGATATCTTGCGGAACAGCGACTCGTTCATGCCCGAGCCGTAGCGTGAGCGCAGATATTTGGCGAACGAACCCCATGTGGAACCGTCGTCGCCCTTGTAGTCCAGAACGTCCTGTTTCAGCTTCGCGAAAGCGTCGTCGTTTTCTTTCTGCTTCTCGTCGCTCACCTTAAAGCCGTTCTGCTTGCCCTCGTTGTACTTCGAGTAGACGCTGATGATCGACTTTTCAGCCTGACTGCGGAAATACGCGTCCCACGTCATGTCCTCAGCCGTGTACTTCGCCGTGTACCACTGCGCGCGCGACGTCGGCGGTGCCTCGATGTCCAGCCCGTACTGCCCGTACAGGTTCACCATCTCCATGTGGCTGTAATACGCCGAGTAGTAGTAGTATTCGTACTCTGCGGCACTGAGTTTCGCCGTGCCGATGCCGCCCGACATCTCAACGGCGGTGAACGCGCGTTTTGCCGACGCGGAGTTCACATAGATGCTCGCGGACGCGATGATCGCCACGGCAAGCACGATACATATCGCGTTGCGTGTGAGTTTGGTGCGGCGGGCGCGCTCGGCTTTTTCTGCCTCGTAGCGGCGCGTGGTTTTTTCTGACATATTAGATCAACTATTCCTTTGCTGTAAGTTTGTATGTTTGATAATGTAAAATTTGCACGACAAATACGCGCAATAACGCAGTTTTTGTACTATACCACATCAGCCGCGCAATTGCAAGTGAAAGTTTTGTTAACAGGGGACGGGGGACAAACCCCCGCCGTCTGCGGACGGCACCCCCTTTCCGAAAGGGGGCGGGGACGATGGACGTTTGGACGTGGGACGGGGGTCTCCTTCCGCCGTCTGCGGACGGCACCTCCCTCTGAGAGGGAGGCTTTTTTGGTACGCGC
>JAISJJ010000070.1 GCA_031261585.1 Oscillospiraceae bacterium | reverse complement strand
CCGCCGTCTGCGGACGGCACCCCGTGCAGAGGTTAGAGGTTAGAGTTGAGAGAGCGGGGGACGTTGGACGAGGGCAAACCCCCGCCGCTTGCGAGCGGCACCCCCTTTCCGAAAGGGGGGCAAGGTTGGACGTGGGTTGCGCGGGGACGTTTGGACGATGGACGGAGTTCTCCTTCCGCCGTCTGCGGACGGCACCTCCCTCTGAGAGGGAGGCTTTTTTGGAACGCGCCGTCCATGCCTCCCTCATAGAGGGAGGTGCCGCCGAATGACGGCGGTGGGAGTTTACGTAACCCTCGTCCAACCCAGCCCCCTTTCGGAAAGGGGGTGCCGACCGCAGTCGGCGGGGGTTTGTTCCCCGTCCTGTTCCCGTCCCCGCAGTCGGCGAAAGGTGATTCGCGCTCGTTCCGTAGGGGTCGATGTCCTCATCGACCCTCGGGAAACTCCATGTTCTCGATAAACTCGTCGTTGAACACGCCGCTTGTCGACAACTCCAAATACTCGCACCGCGTTATCAGATGCTCCAACTCCGCGCGTTTTTCCGCACTTGCGAGGACCAAACTCGCGCCGTCGCCCGCCGTGTTGCCGAGACTTTGCGTCACCGCGAGAAATTCGCGCGGATACAGCCCTATGCGCGCCGCCGAATTTTTGTCCATATAGCTGCCGAACCCGCCCGCGAGGACGAAACGCCGCACCTGCGCGACCGTGATATCCGCGTATCTGAGCAGCGTCGCGATACCGCCCGCAATCGCGGCTTTCGCGAGTTGCAGCCGCCGCACGTCAGCGGACGACACGTACACATCGCGCGCGTCGTCAATCACGAACGCGGGCTTGCCGTTGCGCACGCCGATATATCTTGCGATAGCATGCCCGATCTCGCTCGGCGTAAGCATACGCCCCGACTCGTCCACCGCGCCCGTGTCGAGTAGCAGCGCGAGCGCGTCGAGCAGACCCGAGCCGCACAGCCCGTCGGGTTCCGCGCCGCCGATAGTCGTGATTTTCAGCCCGTTATCCCACGCGAGGTGCGATATCGAGCCCGTCGTCGCCGCCATGCCGCAGTCGATCTCCGCACCCTCGAACGCGGGACCCGCCGCCGTCGCGCAGCAGTAGTATTTGTCGCCGACTTTCAGCGAAATCTCGCCGTTCGTGCCTATGTCGATGAACACGGTCGGACCCGCGTCGTGTTCGAGGTCACACGCGATGTACCCCGCCGTGATGTCGCCGCCGACGTAACTCGCGGGACACGGACAGTAGAAAATCGCGGCGTTTTCGGCGAGATTCAGCCCCGCGAACGGCGCGAGTTCGCCGCCGAACAGGCTCACGGGGTGAAACGGCGCGGTACCCATGCCCGACGGGTCGAACCCCGCCGCGAGGTGCTGCATTATCGTGTTGCCCGCGATGACGACGCGGCGAATATCCGTCGTAGCGGCGTTCGCCGACGCGCACGCCGACCCGATAAGCCCCTGAATCTGCGACTGAATCAGCGCGGTCAGCGCGCCGTTCCCGTGCGTTATCGAGTACTCGATGCGCGACACCACATCCGCGCCGTGGACGCGCTGCGTGTTCACGCCCGACGCGCTCGCGAGACGCTCGCCGCTGTCGAGATCGTGCAGATGCGCGACGACCGTCGTCGTGCCGATGTCTATCGCGACACCGAGGTTGTGCGTGACGGCGTGTTTCGAGGTTGTCTCGTCGCCCGCGATATCCATCTGCGCGTTGTCGGGCAGCGTCACGTCCAGATCGCGGTCGATGACGGTCTGACACGCGAGAACCGCCGCGTCCGCGACCGTGACCTCGCACTTTTTACACTTGCCGCGCCCGCCGCACGGCGAATCGAGGTACACGCCGATACCCGCGAGAAATGAGCGTATATCGCGCCCGCCGTCCGCGGTGTAGACACCGACGACGGAGCCGTTTTGACGTATGGTGACTGTATGGCTCACGTGATTGCTCCTTGTGTTGGGTTTGAAATGTCGCGCCGCCGTCTCATTTGGTCAGTTGACAGAACGCTCTCAAAATCTTCATGCCGACCTCGCCCGACTTCTCGGGGTGGTACTGCGTGCCGAACACGTTACCACGCTCGGCGGACGCTGTGAGCGGCGCACCGTAGTCCGTCGTCGCGGAAACACAGCCGCCGCAGTCCATCGCGGCGAACGAGTGGACGAAGTAGACGTACTCGCCCTCGTTCGTATACCGATACAACGGCGAATCGCCGACGAGTTTCAGCGCGTTCCACCCGATGTGCGGCACTTTCAGCTCGGCGGGTATCACGTCCGCAATCGGGCGCACCTCACCCGTCAGCAGTCCCAGCCCGACGTGTTCGCCGAACTCAAAACCGCGCTCAAACAGCAGTTGCATACCGAGACATATCCCGAGCAACGGCGTACCCGACGCGGCGATCTCGACGATCGCGCGGTCAAGACCGTACTCGCGCAGTTTCGCGGCGGCGTCGCCGAACGCACCGACACCGGGCAATATTACGCGGTCTGCGGCGGCGAGTTCATCGGCGTTTCGCGTCACAATCGCGTCCTCACCGATGGCGGCAAGCGACGAGCGCAACGAGAACAGGTTGCCTACGCCGTAATCGACGATTGCGGTCATCAGATCACGCCTTTCGTGGACGGAATTTCGCCGTTCGCGCGCGGATCGAGCGAAACGGCGGTCGATATCGCGCGCGCCGCCGCTTTGAACGACGCTTCGAGTATGTGGTGCGTATTCTCGCCCGCGATTTTGCGCACGTGCAGCGTTATCGCGGCGCGGCGGGTCACGGACAGCCAAAATTCACGGACAAGCTCCGTGTCGAACGTGCCGACTTTCGCGGGCAGTTCGCCGAGATCGAACCCCAGATACGCGCGCCCTGAGATATCCACGGCGGCGAGTACGAGCGTCTCGTCCATCGGCAGCGTGATGTCGCCGTAACGGCGAATCCCAGCGCGGTCACCCAGCGCGTCGTCGAGCGCGGCACCGAGTACGATACCCACGTCCTCGACGGTGTGGTGGTCGTCGACAAACGTGTCACCCGCACATTGCAATTCGAGGTCGAACCGCGCATGCTTCGCGAACAGCGTGAGCATGTGGTCGAGAAAACCCACGCCCGTGTCGATCTCGCTCGCGCCCGTGCCGTCGAGATTCAGCCGCAGCGTGATGTCCGTCTCGGACGTGCGGCGTATTTGTAGTGATGTGCGCATTGTGTGTTGCCTCCTGATTGTGTGTTCGGGAACAGGATGGGGGACAAACGCCGCCGTCTGCGGACGGCACCCCGTGCAGAGGTTAGAGGTTAGAGTTGAGAGGTTAGAGCGGGGGACGGGGAGCGAGGGCTTGGACGGGGGCAAACCCCCGCCGCTTGCGAGCGGCACCCCCTTTCCGAAAGGGGGCAAGGTTGGACGAGGGTTACGCGTGGGACGTTGGACGTTGGACGGGGGTCTCCCTCCGCCGTCTGCGGACGGCACCTCCCTCTGAGAGGGAGGCTTTTTTGGAACGCGCCGTCCAAGCCTCCCTCATAGAGGGAGGTGCCGCCGAATGGCGGCGGTGGGAGGTCACGTATCCCCCGTCCAGACCCTGCCCCCTTTCGGAAAGGGGGTGCCGACCGCAGTCGGCGGGGGTTTGTCCTCGTCCTTAATCGTTAATTGCCGTAATCAGCGTTTTCATCTGCTCCTCGGTGCCTATTGTGATGCGTAGCCAGTCCGCTATGCGGTCGCGGCTCAGGCGGCGCACGAGAATCTTGCGTTCGCGCAGTTTTGCGTACATTTCCGCGCCCGATATCGTCGGGTGCTTTACGAATACGAAGTTCGCGCTCGACGACAACACCGTCATGCCGAGTTCGCGCAATGCCGCCGCCGTATGCTCGCGCACACGCACAATCTCGCCCCAATGCCGCGCGTAATACGCGTTCTCGCGCATTGCCGCCGCGCCTGCCGCGAGCGTCAACGAGTTGACGTTGTACGGGTTGAAGCTGTACCGCACCGTCTCAATATCCGCGATCAGCGCGCGGTTGCCGACGGCGTACCCGAGCCGCGCACCCGCGAGAAATCGCGACTTCGAGAACGTGCGCACGACGAGCAGATTGTCATAAGTCTTGGTGAGCGGCACCGCCGATGCGTTATCACCCGCGAAATCGGCGTACGCCTCGTCGATGATCACGACGTTGTCGGGGTTCGAGCGCGCAATCTGCTCGATCACGTCAAGCCCGAGCGCGATACCCGTCGGCGCGTTCGGGTTCGCGATAATGATGTTCTTGTGAATGCCGATATAGTCCCGCGCGTTGATCTCAAATGCGTCTACCAGCGGTATCTCCGCGAACGGCACGCCGTACAGCCGTGCGAACACGGGGTAGAACCCGTAGGTGATATCGGGGAACACGAACGCGCGGTCGCGGTCGCCGAACGCCTGAAACGCGAACGCCAGCGTCTCGTCCGAACCGTTGCCGAGCGTGATGTTCTCAGCGTCCGTGCCGTGGTAGTCCGCGAGTGCGGCGCGCAACTCCGTCCCCTGCGGGTCGGAGTACAGGTGCAATCGACCGGCCGCGCCTGTTATCGCGTCGGTCACCGATTGCGGCGGCGGGAACGGCGACTCGTTTGTGTTCAGTTTGATGAGTTTTTCGATGCGCGGCTGTTCCCCCGGCGTGTACGGTTCGAGGTGCGACAGCCGCTCGGACGCAAACTTGCTCATATTTCCATCGTCTCCAATCGTCCTTCTGACATCTAATCTCTAACCTCTAACCTCTTAGAAACCGACAATCCGTGCGCGCGCAGACTCTCGTGTTCCGCGAACGACACCACGTCGCCGCCGATATCCGCGAGTGCATCGCGCGAAAAGTACGTGAACTGCGTCTTTTTCACGAAATCGTCCACCGACAGCGGCGACGCGAAACGCGCCGTACCGAGCGTCGGCAGCGTGTGGTTCGGACCCGCGAGGTAGTCGCCGACAGCCTCGGGTGTGTGCCGTCCGAGGAACACGGAACCCGCATTGCGCACCGCGCCGAGGTAGTCAAACGCGTCGTCAACGCACAACTCCAAGTGTTCAGGCGCGATGTCGTTCGAGATTTCCACCGCGCGCGCAATCGTGTCCGCGACGATGATAAGCCCGTTGTTTTCAATGCTTTTTGCGGCGATGTCGCGGCGCGGCAGGGCAGCGAGTTGCGTCTCAATCTCCGCCGCGACAGCGGTTGCGAGGGCTTCCGAGGTCGTTATCAGCACCGCTCGGGCGTTCGCGTCGTGTTCCGCCTGTGCGAGCATATCCGCCGCGACGATCACAGCGTCCGCCGCACCGTCAGCAATCACGCACACGTCGCTCGGCCCCGCGATCATGTCGATCCCGACGACGCCGTACACCTGACGTTTTGCCTCGGCGACATACGCGTTGCCGGGGCCCACAATTTTATCGACGCGCGGCACGGTCTCGGTGCCGTACGCCAGCGCGGCGACGATATGCGCCCCGCCGACGCTGAAAACGCGGTCAACGCCCGCGATTTTCGCCGCCGCGAGTATGTATTTGCTCGGCAAACCGTCTTTGCTCGGCGGCGTCGCCATGATGATCTCCGAGACACCCGCGAGCTTCGCGGGAACCGCGCTCATCAGCACGCTCGACGCGAGCGGCGCGGTGCCGCCCGGGATATACACCGCGACGCGCTCAATCGGCAGAATCTTCTGACCCATAACGGTGCCGTCCGCCCCGTGCGCGACGAAGCCCGAGCGGATTTGGTTGCGGTGGAAGCTCTCAATACTCTGCGCGGCGCGCTCCAACACGCGCAAAAAGTCGGGTTCAACGTCCGCGACAGCAGCGTCCCACGCGCCGCGCGCGACCTCAAGCGCGGTCAAATCCGCACCGTCGAATCGCCGCGTGTAGTCGAACAGCGCGTCGTCGCCGCGCCGCCGCACGTCCGCGATGATGTCCGCAACGGTCGCGGAAACGTCCTCACTCGTAGCACTTTGAGGGCGCAGATGTGACGGTGTGAGGTCGGTGTAGTTGATGATTTTAATCATGAGGTTCTCCGATGGAAGATGTTGGGGGTTAGAGGTTAGAGGTTGGAGGTTAGAGGTAAGAGCGCGGGGACGGGGAACAAACACCGCCGCTTGCGAGCGGCACCCCCTTTCCGAAAGGGGGCAGGGACGATGGACGTGAGACGGGGGTCTCCCTCCGCCGTCTGCGGACGGCACCTCCCTCTGAGAGGGAGGCTGTTTTTGGAAAGCGATGTCCAAGCCTCCCTCATAGAGGGAGGTGCCGCCGAACGGCGGCGGAGGGAGGTCACGCAACCACCGTCCAACCCTCGTAACTGTTAATTGTTAATTGTTAACTGTTAATTGACATAACCAGCCGCGTTATCTCGCCGTGCAAAAACTTATACGCGACCTTGTTTGCTATCAACCGCGCGGAGATGTCCGCTATCTCCTCTACTACCGACAATCCGTTCTCACGCAACGTCTTTCCGCTCTCCACGAGATCCACTATCACGTCGGACAGACCGAGCAGCGGCGCGAGTTCAATCGAGCCGTTGAGTTTTATCACGTCGATCTCGCGTCCTCGCGTGTCGAAGTGTGCCTGAGCGATGTGCGGGAATTTCGTCGCGACGCGCAATACGCCGCGCCCCGTGTCGCGGTATCCGTTCTTCGCGGCGACGGCGACGCGGCACCGCCCGACACCGAGATCGAGCAGTTCGTACACGTCGGGGCGCGTCTCCATCAAAACGTCAAGTCCGCACACGCCGATATCGGCCGCGCCGCGCTCGACGTAGATCGCCACGTCGGACGGCTTGACCCAGAAATATCGCACGCCCGCGTCCGCGTTCTCGAACGCCAAACGTCTCGTATCACTCAGAATATCGTCGCAACCGTACCCGTGCGATTCGAAAATCTCGTATACCGATTCACCGATCCGACCTTTTTGCAGCGCAATGTTGATCATATCCTCACCTCGTCCGTGTACACCGCAAAACCTATTGCGCCGCAGGGCTTTCCGAGCCGATGCATCAACCCGTCGTACCGTCCGCCCGACATCACGGGTGCGGCGCGTCCCGTGGCGATACCCTGAAACACGATGCCCGAGTAGTAGTTCATGTCCTGCGTCAGCGAGAAGTCAATGCGCAAAACCGCTTGCGGCGCAAGGGATTTCACGCCGTCAGTCACCGCGATAAGCTCGTCGAGTGCGGCGCGCGTCTCGTCCGTGACCGCGTATTTTTCGAGCGTCGCGCGCACCTCGCTCAGTTCGCCGTACATCGCGCACAGTGCGGTCAGCGCGTCGCAAAGCGTTGCGGGCAGTGCGTTTTCTCGGCAGAACCGCGTGAGCTCTGGCGCGTTTTTGCGTGACAGCAGCGTGTTCAGCCGCGCGGCGATGTGCGGTGCGGGCGCGTATTTTTCCAGCAGCCCCGCGACGTACCCGACGTGCGAGATGTCCAACAGAACATCTGATTGAGCCTGAAATTGCAGCACTTCCAGCGCGTTCCACGCGAGCGCGACGACCTCGCTCATCTCGCGCACGCCCACGTCGCCGATAATCTCCGCGCCGCACTGCGCCCGCTCGCGAAACTCGTGCGCAAGACCGCCGCGTCGGTACACGTTCTCGTGGTAATAGACCCGCGAAGTCGTTGCGATATCGGCGTTTGCGGCGACGGAGAGCGTCACGTCGGGGCGCAGGGCGAGCAACCGCCCGTTCGAGTCGGTGAACGTGACGATGTCAGCTCCGCCGAGAAACTCACGGTTCGCGGCGTACAGCGCGTATTCCTCGAACTTCGTCATCTCGTATCGGTTGTAGCCGCGCGACGCGAACAGTTCGCGCAAGCGCAGTGCCGCGACCTCGCTCGGCAGCAGCACGGAATCGTTGATTTGCATATGTTTCCTTACAGTTTGTTTTAATATATAAGTATAACACATGCAGTTTGCACAGTCAAATAATATTTTGTGAAAGCGATGGCGTGACCGAATTGAAACAATAATTGTCACGAACTTATGCGCAGATGGCGCAGATGGCGATGTCGAGCCTCACGCGGCAAGCGGGGTTTTACCGCCGATGATTTTGCGTGGGTAGTTGTTCATCCAATTTTGCACGGCTGCGACTCTTCGCGTTGATACTTTTGAGAAATCAGTGCCTTTCGGGAAGAATCTTCGTATAATTCCGTTGCTGTTCTCGTTTGTGCCGCGCTCCCAGCTGCTGTATGGGTGGGCGTAGAATACATTGCAACCAAAGGCTTTTTCGAGTTCTTCAAAGTTCAGAAACTCGCTGCCGTTGTCGAAAGT
>JAISJJ010000066.1 GCA_031261585.1 Oscillospiraceae bacterium | reverse complement strand
CCCGCGAGCGGAATCGTGAGGTTTCGGAGCGGCGGGAAGTCGAACGCCGCGCCGTCGAGCGTCAGCGATTTCACGTCGAGCCGTGAGAAATCCGTGACCGCGAGCGTCGCGCCGACGGCTTCGCACTTTGCGCGGATCACGGCGAGCGCGTCGGGTTCCGCGCCGTAACACGCGACCGCGCCGCCCGCTTTGATGATGCCCGCCTTAGCCGACGCGACCTCCGCGATGGTGCTGCCGAGTTCGGCGGTGTGATCCAGCCCGATCGCCGTGATGACCGCGAGATCGGGCGTTTTTATGACGTTCGTCGAGTCCAGTTCGCCGCCCATGCCGACCTCGAGCACGACGACATCGCACTCGCGCCGCTTGAAATACAGCATCGCGAGCGCGGTTATCAGCTCAAACTCAGTCGGCGAATCCGCCATCGCGTCGGCGTGCGGACGGATAATCTCGGTCATCTCGATGAGTTCATCGTCCGTGATGTCCGCGCCGTCCACCTGCATACGCTCGTTGAAGCGCAGAATGTACGGCGACGTGTACAGCCCGACGCGCAGTCCCGACACGCGCAGTACGGACGCTATCATCGCGGAGACGGAACCCTTGCCGTTCGTACCCGCGACGTGGACGAAGCGCAACGAATCCTGCGGGTCGCCGAGCGCGCGCAGGAGTTCGCGCGTGCGTGACAACCCGGGCTTCGCACCCTGCCATTTGACGCTGTGGATATATGCGAGCGTCGTTTTAATATCCATATTTCACCCCACCAGACGTTGACGGCGCAATATCCGCACGATGCGCAGCAGAACGGGGATCAGAACAATCTGAACCGCTGTCAGAATCGCCGTTTGGACGAGCCGAGAGACGACGGCAGTCCAATATGTGCCGCCCGCGTATCCCGCTTGCCACAGCCAGTACGTATTTGCGAGGAGCGACAATACGAGCTGGTTGAATAAGACAGGCACGACGATATGCACCCACGTGGACAGCGCGCCGAACTTGTCTTTGTCGAGGTTGTACAGGAACAGCCCGAACATGAAGCCCATTATCGCAAGGCTCAGCGTCAGCCCCGGCAACGGCACATTGCCCTCAATAACCGTGCCGAGCAGGTCGGCAACGACGTACGTTATCGTCGCCCAGATCGGACCGTATACGCACGCGCACACGACGATAGGCACAAACGAAAATCCGATTTTTACGATCGGCGTACGGATCGACAGAAAGCGGTTGAACACGATCTCCAAAGCGACGAGCAGCGCGATTTGGCACAGTAATCGTACGGAGAACTTGACTTTGAACATGCTTTTGGACATAAAAATCCCTCCTAAAATTAGCGGCTGCACCGCTTTTTTAGGAGGTGAATCCTATATTAGCGGCAACGGGTGCGAACCTCAAACAGCGGAACGATGTCCCCTCGTCCGACGGCAACTCCCCATCCGTCAGCACTTAACTCTCGAGATTCTACTTCGCTTGAGCTTTCAGCTCGAAGATATGTTAGCACAAGTCAGCGCGGTTGTCAACATAAATTTTAGGTGTGGACATGTCGCATTGAAAATATGCGATACTATAATTGCGGATTCGCGTTGTCGTAGGGGCGGGTCTTGACCCGCCCGTTGTCCGCAAGGCACAGCAGCGGGTCGGTCAAGACCGACCCCTACAAAAGGTTCGCTTATAACCAATCCGTCAACACATTTTGTCCACACCTTTTACGCACAAAAACAGGGGTTGCGTCTCCGCAACCCCCGTCTCCAAATATGATTGACTAATTGATACCGATGACGACGCCCGAGCCGACGGTGCGTCCGCCCTCGCGGATAGCGAAGCGGAGACCTTCCTCGATGGCGATCGGCGTGATCAGCTCGACATCCATGTCGATGTTGTCGCCGGGCATGCACATCTCGACACCCGCGGGGAGGGAGATGACACCCGTCACGTCCGTCGTGCGGAAGTAGAACTGCGGGCGGTAGTTGTTGAAGAACGGCGTGTGACGACCGCCCTCGTCCTTGCTCAGGACGTAGACCTGCCCTTTGAACTTCGTCTGCGGCTTGATGGAACCGGGCTTCGCGATGACCTGTCCGCGCTCGACGTCGGTTTTCGCGATACCGCGCAGGAGAACACCGATGTTGTCGCCCGCCTCAGCGTAGTCGAGCAGTTTGCGGAACATCTCGATACCCGTGACGACCGTCTCGCGCGGCTCGTCCATCAGTCCGACGATCTGAACCTTGTCGTTCATGTTGACTTTTCCGCGCTCGACGCGACCCGTCGCGACGGTGCCGCGACCTGTGATCGTGAACACGTCCTCAACGGACATCAGGAACGGCATATCAGCCTTGCGCTCGGGCGTGGGGATATAGTTGTCGACCGCGTCCATCAGTTCCTTGATGCACTCGTACTCGGGTGCGTCGGGGTCTTTGGAATCGGACTCGAGGGCGATCTTCGCGCTGCCGCGAATGATCGGCGCGTCGTCGCCGTCGTAACCGTACTCGCTCAGACGCTCGCGGATCTCCATCTCGACGAGTTCGAGCAGCTCGGGGTCGTCAACCTGATCGACCTTGTTCAGGAACACGACGATCTTCGGCACGTTAACCTGATGCGCGAGCAGGATATGCTCACGGGTCTGAGCCATAGGTCCGTCGCTCGCCGCGACGACGAGGATTGCGCCGTCCATCTGCGCCGCGCCTGTGATCATGTTCTTGATGTAGTCGGCGTGTCCCGGGCAGTCGACGTGCGCGTAGTGACGCGCGTCCGTCTCGTACTCGACGTGGGCGGTGTTGATCGTGATGCCGCGCTCGCGCTCCTCGGGAGCCTTGTCGATCTGGTCATACGCCTCAAACTTCGCCTTGCCGAAGAACGACAGGTACTTCGTGATTGCGGCTGTCAGCGTCGTCTTGCCGTGGTCGACGTGACCGATCGTGCCGACGTTGACGTGGGGCTTAGTGCGCTCAAATTTTGCTTTTGCCATTTTAGTATGGTAACCTCCTATTGTGGGTTTTTTGAAAATTTTGTTGTGAAATGCATTTTGAAATGCGAGTGATTATATCACATATTGCGGGTTATTGCAAGGATTATTTTTTGCGGTGGGCGGGATTTACGCAATACAACCGAAATATCGGCGTATTCACGTCGATTATTTGCGTGAGGAGATGATCTCCTCTTGCAGGCTCTTGGGCAACTCGACGTAGTGGCTCGGTTCCATCGCGAATGTCGCGCGACCCTGCGATTTCGAGCGAAGGTCTGTCGCGTAACCGAACATCGTGCTCAGCGGCACCGACGCTTCGATGACCGCGCCGCCCGCGTGCGTCTCCTGACCCGATATCTGACCGCGCCGCGCCGAGAGATCGCCGAGAACGTCGCCCATGTACTCCTCGGGAACGGTGACGACGACTTTCATGATCGGTTCGAGCAGAACGGGTTTCGCCTTGGCGCATGCGTCCTTGAACGCCATCGAACCCGCGATTTTGAACGCCATCTCCGACGAGTCGACCTCGTGGTACGAGCCGTCGTACAGCGTGACCTTCACGTCGACGACCTGATAGCCCGCGAGAACGCCAGCTTCCATCGCGCCCTTGATACCGTCCTCGACCGAGGGGATATACTCCTTCGGAATCGCGCCGCCGACGACCTTGTTGATGAACTCAAAGCCCTTGCCCGACTCGTTCGGCTCGACGATGATCTTGACGTGTCCGTACTGACCCTTGCCGCCCGACTGCCGCGCGTACTTGTGGTCGACGTCCGCCGTGCCGCGTATCGTCTCCTTGTAGGAGACCTGCGGACGACCGACATTCGCCTCAACCTTGAACTCGCGCAGCATACGGTCAACGATGATTTCGAGGTGCAGTTCGCCCATGCCCGCGATGATGGTCTGACCCGTCTCCTCGTCGGTGTACGTCTTGAACGTCGGGTCCTCCTCGGCGAGTTTGGCGAGCGCGAGTGTCATCTTCTCCTGACCCGCGCGCGTTTTCGGCTCAATGGCGACGCGGATAACGGGTTCGGGGAACTCCATGGATTCGAGGACGATCTCGTGCTTCTCGTCGCACAGCGTGTCGCCCGTCGTGGTGTTTTTCAGACCGACGGCGGCGGCGATATCGCCTGCGTACACGATGTCCAAATCCTGACGGTCATTCGCGTGCATTTGGAGTATACGCCCCATGCGCTCGCGATGACCCTTTGTGCTGTTGTAAACGCCCGCGCCCTTTTCAATCGTCCCCGAGTACACGCGGAAGAACGTGAGCCGCCCGACGTGCGGGTCTGTCGCGATCTTGAACGCGAGCGCGGAGAACGGCGCGGTGTCGTCGCTCGGTCTGACGGCTTCGTCACCGTCGGGTGTTGTACCCGTGATGGCGGGGACGTCGAGCGGCGACGGCATGTAGTCGACAATCGAGTCGAGCAGCTTCTGCACGCCCTTGTTGCGGTAGCTTGTACCGCACGTGACGGGAACCATCTCGTTAGCGACGGTCGCCTTGCGAATCGCGGCGCGAATACGCTCGGCGGGTATCTCCTCGCCCTCGAGGAACATGTCGGCGATACCGTCGTCAAAGTCGGACACGGCGTTGATGAGCTTCTCGCGATACTCGTCAGCGAGTGCCTGCAAATGCTCGGGTATCGGCTCGACGCGCATGTCCTGTCCGAGGTCGTCGTAGTAGATGTCGGCGTTCATGTCGACGAGGTCGACGATGCCTTTGAAGTCGGCTTCCGCGCCTATCGGCAGTTGTATCGGCACCGCGTTACACTTCAAGCGGTCGAGTACCATGTCGACGACGTGGAAAAAGTCCGCGCCCATGATGTCCATCTTGTTGACGTAGATCATGCGCGGAACCTTGTACTTGTCAGCCTGCCGCCACACCGTCTCCGACTGCGGCTCAACGCCGCCTTTGGCGCACATGACCGTGACCGACCCGTCGAGTACGCGCAAGCTGCGCTCCACCTCGACCGTGAAGTCGACGTGTCCAGGGGTGTCGATGATGTTGATGCGGTGATCGCGCCAGAAGCACGTCGTCGCGGCTGATGTGATCGTGATGCCGCGCTCCTGCTCCTGAACCATCCAGTCCATCGTGGCATTGCCCTCATGCACCTCGCCGATCTTGTGCGACCGACCCGTGTAGAACAATATGCGCTCTGTCGTCGTGGTTTTGCCCGCGTCGATATGCGCCATGATGCCGATGTTGCGCGTGTGTTCGAGTGAATATGCTCTTGCCATTGATTTTTTTACCTTATTCCTTACGCGTGGGATGTGATTTGGGGTTGTGCGGGGTTTGCGTGGGTTTGTCGGTGCTCGCGCCTTTGGCTCGGTTGTGTGTTCGGGTCTTGGCTCTCATGCGTGTGCGTGGTCTTGGCGCGGTCTCCCCCTGTCACTTCGTGACATCCCCCTCTGTGAGGGAGACTTTGGACGGGGAAAACGAACCCGCGTCCAACCTTGCCTCCCTCCGAGAGGGAGGTGCCGACCGCAGTCGGCGGTGGGAGTCCTCGTCCAACCCCCGTAATTGTTAACTGTTAATTGTTAACTGTTAATTGACTTTACCATCTCACATGCGCGAACGCCTTGTTGCTGTCCGCCATGCGGTGCGTATCCTCGCGCTTTTTGACGGCGGCACCCGTGCCGTTCGCGGCGTCCATGATCTCGCCCGCGAGACGCTGTTTCATCGTCTTTTCACCGCGTGCGCGCGCGTAATTCGTCAGCCAGCGCAGACCGAGTGTGCGGCGGCGTTCGGGGCGCACTTCGATCGGCACCTGATACGTCGCACCGCCCATGCGGCGCGCCTTGACTTCGAGACTCGGCATGATGTTTTCGTATGCCGTGTTGAATACTTCGAGCGGGTCCTTGCCTGTTTTCTCCTTGATAATGTCGAACGCATCGTATACAACCTTTTGCGCGACGCCTTTTTTGCCGTCGAGCATGATGCTGTTTATCAGCTTTGATACGAAGATCGAATTATACACAGGATCGGGCAGAACCTCCCGTTTGGGTACGTTACCTCTTCTGGGCACTATACTTCCCTCCTATGATGGTGGAATAAATCCACAGGTACTCGCGCGGACTGTCGCCGCACGTCGGCGCACCCACAAGATGTAACATACGAATATGTTAACCTTATTATAAGGTGTGTCGCCATTAAATTTGCGAAATAATTGTCAACTGTCAATTGTCAACTATTTTTTGCCCGCCTTGGGACGTTTCGCGCCGTACTTCGAGCGGCTCTGCATACGCTTTGCCACGCCCTGCGTGTCGAGTGTTCCGCGAATGATGTGGTAGCGCACGCCGGGGAGATCCTTGACGCGGCCGCCGCGAATCATTACGACAGAGTGCTCTTGCAGGTTGTGTCCCACGCCGGGAATGTACGCTGTGACTTCCATTCCGTTCGACAGGCGCACACGCGCGATTTTACGCAGCGCGGAGTTCGGCTTTTTAGGCGTCGTCGTCTTGACCGCAGTGCATACGCCGCGCTTCTGCGGGCTGTGCTGTTCCGTCGGGCGGTTTTTCAGGGTGTTGAAGCCGCGCTGCATGGCAGGGGACTTCGACTTCACCGTAAGCGTCTCGCGTCCGTGCCGCACGAGTTGGTTGAATGTCGGCATTGTTTACTCCTTTCTTTTAAGATTGCGTTTGCGCCGTTCGTTTCCCGATGGTCAATTATTATATTGTAAATTGACAGAAGGGCATACGTATACTACGGCGCAATTGCGCGGAAAAGTATTGTATCACGCGCAACGGGATATGTCAACATATTTTTTGCGGGGGGTGGAGGTGGCTGAATTGAAACATTAATTGTCGCGAACTTTTGCGATGATGGCGCAGATGGCGGCGGCAAGCCTCACGCGGCAAGCGGGGTTTTACCGCCGAGGATTTTGCGTGGGTAGTTGTTCATCCAGTTTTGCACGGCAGCGATTCTTCGTTTTGATACTTTTGAGAAATTAGTGCCTTTTGGGAAGAATCTTCGTATAATTCCATTGCTGTTCTCGTTTGTGCCGCGCTCCCAGCTGCTGTATGGGTGGGCGTAGAATACATTGCAACCAAAGGCTTTTTCGAGTTCTTCAAAGTTCAGAAACTCGCTGCCGTTGTCGAAAGT
>JAISJJ010000134.1 GCA_031261585.1 Oscillospiraceae bacterium | reverse complement strand
AACTCGGCATCTTCTATAACACGGGCGAGGGCGGTCTGCACGAGGATTTCTACATGTACGGCGCGAACACGATTGTTCAGGTCGCGTCGGGACGTTTTGGCGTTCACCGCGAGTATCTGGACGCTGCCGCGGCGGTCGAGATCAAGATGGGACAGGGCGCGAAGCCCGGTATCGGCGGTCATCTCCCCGGTAAAAAGGTCGGTGAGGACGTGTCACGCACGCGCATGATACCGATGGGAACCGACGCGATATCCCCCGCCCCGCACCACGATCTATATTCGATTGAGGACTTGCGTCAGCTCGTTTTCTCGCTCAAAGAGGCGACAGCGTACACGAAACCCGTCATCGTCAAGATCGCCGCCGTGCATAACGTCGCGGCTATCGCGTCGGGTATCGCGCGCTCGGGTGCGGACATCATCTCAATCGACGGTTTCCGCGGCGGTACGGGTGCCGCGCCGACGCGCATACGCGACAACGTGGGCATACCGATTGAGGTCGCGCTCGCGCAGGTCGACCGGCGTCTGCGCGACGAGGGTATCCGCGACAGCGTGAGCGTCGTCGCCGCGGGGTCAATACGCAACTCCGCCGACGTGATCAAGGCTATCGCGCTCGGAGCCGACGCGGTGTACATCGGCACCGCCGCGCTGCTCGCGCTCGGTTGTCACCTCTGCCGCACGTGCAATCTCGGCAAGTGCAACTGGGGTATCGCGACGCAGCAGCCCGATCTCGTGAAGCGTCTGAATCCCAACGTCGGGTACAAGCGTCTCGTAAACCTCATGACCGCGTGGAAACACGAGATTGAGGAGATGATGGGCGGCATGGGTATCAACTCGATTGAGTCGTTGCGCGGCAACCGCTTGATGTTGCGCGGCGTGGGGTTGAACGACGTCGAATTGAAGATGTTGGGGATTAAGCACGCGGGAGAGAGCGCGTAGGCAGTTAACAATTAACAGTTACGGGGGTTGGACGAGGGACGCGTTTGTTGGTGCGGTGCAGATGTCGGCACAAATGTCAGAAAGAACTTAAAGCCGACACGGTCGGCTCCGAGCGGTAGCGAGGTAAATTCGCGCGTCTCACGGAAGCGAGAATTTTAAGTTGAGCGACAGGAGGGCTTTGCCCGACTAAGCGGAATAGCGGTGAACGACTTTGAGGATTACCTTTCACATCGGGATTTACACAATCACGATCTATGTCAGGGAAACAAAAAGTAAAAACCGCCACCCAGCACGGTGACGGTTTTTTGAGTTAACGCTCTAAGAAACCCAACCCATCGGGTCAACCACCATAGAAGGAGGTTGCGCCCTCTGCTATGTATAGTAGCACATCATTCAAGATTTGTCAAGCGCGAAATATAACACACGGAGGTATGCTATGCTGACAGCAGTTGTAGGCGTAAACTGGGGCGACGAGGGCAAGGGGCGCATGGTCGATCTCCTGAGCCGCGATTATGATATAGTTGTGCGGTATCAGGGCGGCAACAACGCGGGTCACACTGTCGTGAACGACCTCGGGAAGTTCGTGTTGAATCTCCTGCCGAGCGGTGTTTTCAACAACGGCACGGTGAACGTACTCGGCACGGGCATGGTTATTGACATTGAACATCTGTGGGGCGAGATTGAGGAACTGACGGCGCGCGGGATAAAAATCACGCCCGACAACCTCAAAATCTCAGAAAAAGCGATAATCGTCATGCCGTACCACCGCACGCTTGACGCGCTCGAAGAGGATCGTCTCGGCGAGGGCAAACAGGGTTCGACGCGGCGCGGTATCGCGCCCGCATACTCGGATAAGTATCACCGCAAGGCGTTGCGCGTAGCCGATATTCTCAATTTGGACACGTTGCGCGACAAGCTCACGCCGATTGTCAGTTTCAAGAATCTGCTGCTCGCGTCTTACGGCGCGTATTACGTCTCGGAAAACGAGTGCTACTCGTGGCTCGAACATTTCGGCTCGAAGCTCGCGCCGTTCGTCACGAACACCGAGAAATTCTTGGACAATGCGGCGGAAAACGGCAAAAATATCCTGTTTGAAGCGCAACTCGGCACACTGCGCGACTTGGATTTCGGCATCTACCCGTTCACCACGTCGTCGAACGCGCTCGCGGCGTATGCCACGATCGGCGGCGGCGTTCCCGGTCGCAAACTCGACCACGTGATCGGCATCGTCAAGGCGTACTCGTCGAGCGTCGGCGGCGGACCGTTCACCGTTGAGATGGACGGCAGTGACGCGGAGCAACTGCGCGAGGCGGGCGGTGAGTACGGTGCGGCGACGGGACGACCGCGTCGTGTCGGTGCGTTCGACTGCGTGGCGTCGCGGTTCGGCGTGAAAATGCAGGGTGCGGACACGCTCGCGCTCACAAAGCTCGACGTGCTGAGCTATATGGACAAGATTCCCGTGTGCGTCGCGTATGATGTGCGCGGCGTGCGCACGGAGTACTTTCCGACGGGCGACGATTTGGACGCGGCGAAACCGATCTACGAGTATCTGCCCGGGTTCAGGACGGACATCTCAAAGTGCCGCAAGTTTTCAGATCTGCCGCAGGCGGCGCAGGATTATGTCAGGTACATCGAAAAAACGGTGGACGCGCGGATACAGTACGTATCAGTAGGCGCGAGCCGCGAGGACTATATCGAAATTGACAATTGAGAATTGACAATCAGGACGAGGGACGCGCGTCCGCAAAACCCACTGTAACAATTATAACAACGCAAAAATCTGTAACGGAGATTTGTTTATGAAACGAGTATATGTAGACGAAAAATGGTGTCTCGGGTGTCACCTCTGCGAGTACTATTGCGCATTCGCGACGACGGGCGAGAAAGACATGGCGCGCGCGTTGCAGGGCAAGACGATTCACCCGCGCATACACATTGAGGACGCGCCGAACGACGTGACGTTCGCGGTGTCGTGCCGTCACTGCGTGGAACCGCTGTGCGTCAAGGGGTGTATCTCGGGCGCGCTGAGCAAGACGGACGGCGTGGTGTCGGTCGATAAGACGAAGTGTATCGGGTGCTACACGTGCGTGCTGAGCTGTCCGTACGGGTGCATCGTGCCGACCGAGGACGGCGTGATCGACAAGTGCGAACTGTGCGTCGCGACGACCGAGGGTACACCGCGCTGTGTCGCGGGTTGCCCGAACCAAGCGATTGTGTTTGAGGAGAGGTAAGATGAGTAACTATAAATACGTAATTATCGGCAACTCCGCCGCCGCTGTCGGCTGTGTCGAGGGTATCCGCCGCATTGACGAGACGGGCAGCATACTCATCATCTCCGACGAGCAGCACCACACGTACGGTCGTCCGCTGATCTCGTACCTGCTGCTCGGCAAGACCGATTTGCAGCGCATGAAGTACCGCCCCGACGACTGGTACACGGTGAATAATGTCGATACGAAACTCGGCGTGCGCGCGACGGCGATTGACGCGGCGGCGCACACCGTGACGCTCGACGGCGGCGAGGTTATCGGCTACGAGAAACTGCTCGCGGCGACGGGTTCAAACCCGTTCGTGCCGCCGATGGGCGGTCTTGACACGGTGCCGCACAAGTTCACGTTCCAGACGCTCGACTCCGCAATCGCGCTCGGCGAGGCTATAACGCCCGAGTCGCGCGTGCTGATCATCGGCGCGGGGCTTATCGGGTTGAAGTGCGCGGAGGGGATCATCGACCGCGTGCAGTCGATCACGTTCATCGACATGGCGGATCGCGTCCTGCCGAGCATACTCGACGCGGAAGCGTCCGCGATTATCAAGACGCGGTGCGAGGAGGTCGGGATTCGGTTCCACCTCGGCGACTCCGTGAAAGAGTTCATCGGTCGTCACGCCGTGACGAATCAGGGGTTGGAGCTGGACTTTGACATCGCAGTACTCGCGGTCGGTGTGCGCCCGAATATCGCGCTCGTGAAAGACGCTGGCGGCGACTGCGGACGCGCGATAACGGTCGATGAGCGCAGCGCGACGAGTTTACCCGACGTGTACGCGGCGGGCGATTGCACGGAGACGCGCAACGCCGTCACGGGCGATACGATGGTCATGGCGATACTGCCGAACGCGTATTTGCAGGGTGAGACGGCGGGTATCAACATGGCGGGTGTGCCGTACACGTTCACAAAGGCGATACCGTGCAACGCGATCGGGTTCTTCGGCAAGCACATTCTGTCGGGCGGCGCGTATGTCGGCGAGACGCATTTTGAGAACGACGGCAACAGCTATCGCAAGCTGTTCTACTCCGACGACCACCTGAACGGGTTCATTCTTATCGGCGACAAGCACCCGCCCGAGGGCGAAACCCCCGCGTTTGACCGCGCGGGCATCTACACAAACATGATCCGCGAGCGGACATCACTCGCAACCGTTGATTTCGACGCGATTGCAAGACACCCGGGGCTTGCGGCGTTCGCGCCGTCGGTTCGCGCGGAATATCTGGGAGGTGAGCGATAATGAGCGTAAATCTGAACGCCGCACAGCTCGGTTATCAGGCTCTGAACGACGCTGTGCGCGCCAACACGGGCGATATCGAGATAAACGAGTGCTTCGGCGAGCGGTTTATAGCAGCGTCCGCCACGGCTGACAAGACGATCACGATTCACGGCACACCCGGCAACGCGCTGGGGTGCTACATGGACGGCGCGCGCATCACCGTCAACGGCAACGCGCAGGACGCGGTCGGCGACACGATGAACGACGGTGAGATCGTCGTCCACGGTCGCGCGGGCGACGCGCTGGGCTACGCCATGCGCGGCGGCGTCATCTACGTCAAGGGCGATTCGGGGTACCGCACGGGTATCCACATGAAGCAGTACCTCGATAAACGCCCCGTCATCGTCGTCGGCGGGCGCACGGGCAGTTTTCTCGGCGAGTACATGGCGGGCGGACTGCTGATCGTGCTGTGCCTGAACTCGGACAGCGCGGATGTCGGCGGATTCACGGGTACGGGCATGCACGGCGGGCTGATGTTCATACGCTCCTCAACACCGCCGCAGGACGTTCCCGCGCAGGTCACGTGCCGCCGCGCCGAACCGTCGGATATCGCGGGTATCGCGCAGTATTTGCAGCGGTATGCGCACCTGTTCGGCGTTGACGCGAACGCGTTGCTCGGCGACACGTACTGGTTGCTCGAAGCGAACACGTCGAATCCGTATACGCAGATGTATACGAACAATTAATGCGCGCGAGTACCGTTGCGGCGGTACTCGTTTTCCGTGAGCCGCACGATTCGCCGTTAACCGCCGCGCCTTTTCCCGCATAGAATACCCTGAATCTACTGCAAAAGGGGTGTTCCAATGCGAATCGTAGTCGAACTCATACTTGCGGCGGCGTTATTCGGGGCGATGACGGCGTTGTGGCGCGCGTCGGGGCGCGTGTGTTTTACGCCCGTGCCGAAAATTTCGGGTGCGGAGACGTACATAGTGATCGCCCTCGCGGGCGACGGCGACGGACTTGCCGAGACCGTGTCCGCGCTCCGTTGGCTGAACAACGCGACGTGTCTCAACGGCGGTATCGTCATCGTCGATCGCGGTTTGACCGACGAGGGGCGGCGCATCGCCGAGATTTTGGCGCGCGACGGGGGCGTTTCAATTGACAATGGACAATTGAAAATTGACAATTAGGACGCGGGTTACGTTGGTTATTCGGGTGTAGGGGCGATTACCAATCGCCCGTCGGGATATTCCGCGAACGCGCGCGGAGAAGCAAAAACATAAAGGTGGTGAATTGTTATCAGTGAGGAGATCACGCTTGTCGGCAGCGTCGCCGCTATAACCTACCGCAACGCCGAGAACGGTTACAGCATACTGCGTTTCACGTCGTCGTCGGAGCCGAAACAGTTCACCGCCGTCGGCGTAATGCCCGACATCTTCCCCGGTGAGACCGTCGAGGTCACGGGGAGTTGGACGACGAATCCGAAGTACGGCGAGCAGTTCGCCGTGTCGGGGTTCACGCGCCGCGAGCCGACGGGTACTGAGGCGATTGCGAAATTTCTCAGCTCGGGCGTGTTGCGCGGGGTCGGTCCCGGTATCGCGAAAGCCATCGTCACGAAGTTCGGTGAGCGTTCGTTCGACGTTATCGAGCAGACACCCGAAAAACTCGCGGAGATTTCGGGTATCACGGACGCGCGCGCCCGCGAGATAAGCGCGGAGATGAAGCGCACGGCGGGGCTGCGCAGATTGTCGCAATTCCTGTCGGACTACGGCATAGAGCCGATTGTCGCGTCTCGGCTGTACAAGGTGCTTGGCAGCTCGGCGGAGAGCGACGTGCGGGCGAATCCGTATATCATCGTGTCGCCCGACTACGGCGGCAAGTTTCGCGAGGCGGATCTCATGGCGAAAGCACTCGGCTTTCCGCGTGACGCTATCGAGCGCATTGAAGCTGCCGTCGTCCACGAACTGCGCTATAATCTGACGAACGGACACGTTTTTATCCCGTCCGAGACGCTTGTGCGCGCGACGCTGAAATTTTTGGAGGGCGACGACAGCCCCGATTACGACACCGTCGCCGACGCGTTCGTCGAACTCTCGGAGATGGGCTTGGTCGAGCGCGACACGGTCAACGGCGTGGACGTGTGCTATCTGCCAGAGTATCACGAGGCGGAGACGTACTCCGTCGCGAAGCTCACCGCGCTGCTCGACGAGGAGACGACGCTCGCGGACGACGAGATCGACGCGATGCTCACGAAAATCGAGCAGTCCGAGAACGTGAAGTACGCCGACGGGCAGAAGCTCGCCGTGTTCACAGCGGCGAAACACCGCGTCATGGCACTCACAGGCGGTCCCGGTACGGGCAAGACCACGTCTGTGCGCGCGATACTCGCGCTGTACGACGCGATGGGCTTGGACACGCTGCTGTGCGCGCCGACGGGACGCGCCGCAAAACGCATGTCGGAACTCACGGGGCGGCAGGGCGCGATGACGGTACACCGCGCGCTCGGCGCGTCGCCCGCCGCGAACGATGAACTTGTGTTCGAGCGTTGCGAGGAAAATCCGCTGAAATGCGGCGCGGTCGTACTCGATGAAGCGTCGATGCTCGACCTGCCGCTGTTGCACGCGCTGCTCAGCGCGCTGCCCGACGACGCGCGGCTGTTGCTCGTCGGCGATGAGAACCAGTTGCCGAGCGTCGGTCCCGGCAACGTGCTTGCGGACATCACGAAATCGGGCATCGTACCCGTCGTGACGCTGACGGAGATATTCCGTCAGGCGGCGGGCAGCGCGATAGTCCGCGCGGCGCACAGCGTGAACCGGGGCGAGGAGCCGAATCTCGCGGAGCGCGGTTCCGACCTGTTCTTCCTCAAACGCACGGGCGCGGAACAGATCGCGCAGACGGTCACGGAGCTGATCACGGCACGGTTGCCGAACAACATGGGTATACCGAGCGGCGAGATTCAGGTGCTGACCCCGACGCGACAGGGTGTCGCGGGAACGCGCGCGCTGAATACGCGGTTGCAGGCGGCGTTGAACCCGCCCGACGCGAAAAAGCTCGAACTCGTGCGCTCGCAGTACACGCTCCGCGCAGGCGACAGGGTGATGCAGATTCGCAACAACTACGACCTCACGTGGACGGACGCGAACGGCGACGACGGCGCGGGCGTGTACAACGGCGACCTCGGCGTGATACGAGCGATCGACTTTGCGTCGGACACGCTCACCGTTGATTTTGAGGACAAGCTCGCGCAGTACCCGTTCGGGCAGCTCGACGACCTCGAACCCGCGTACGCGATGACGGTTCACAAGTCGCAGGGCAGCGAGTACCGCGCCGTCGTACTCGTTCTGCCACCGGGACTGGGGCGGCTCGCGGTGCGCTCGGTGCTGTACACCGCGATAACGCGCGCGCGCGAGTTGCTCGTCATCGTGGGCGATCCCGCGACGCTGACCGCGATGGTGGCGAATAATGAGAGATTGCGGCGGTACTCGGGGCTGAGGTATCGGCTGCGCGATAGTTAACAGTTAACAACGAACAGTTAACAACGGGGACGGGGGTTGCGCGGCGCGTCCTCGTAGGGGTCGGTCTTGACCGACCCGATGTGCGATAGACCGGAGATGTCGGATTTTGCGTAGGGGCGACCCTATGTGGTCGCCCTGTTGTGGCGAGCATAATCTGACAGGGCGACCACACAGGGTCGCCCCTACACAGACCGAAACACACGTGATTTTCGGAGACATTTGCGGTAAGACTGGGAGGGTATGGCGTTGCGGATAGATTTCACGTTTCTTCTCGACCTGCTGTTCCCCGAAAAATGCCCGTACTGCGTGAAACCGTTCTCGCGGCGCGGCGAATACCGTTGCGCCAAGTGCGCGGACGGGTTAGTCGCGGCACCGACGCGGCGCGACGCTGAGGCGTTCTACGACCGCGCGGTCTCCGCGTTCGTGTACGTCGATTCGGTGCGCGACGCGGTGATACGGTACAAATTCAGCGGACACGCGGACTACGCGCGGTCGTTCGGGCGCGCTGTCGCGGAGCGGTTGCGGGGTGAGGACGCTGTTGACCTCGCGGACGCGGTCGTCACGTGGGTGCCGCTGTCGCGCAAGCGGCTCAAAGAGCGCGGCTACGATCAGGCGGAGCTGCTCGCCCGCGCCGCCGCTAAATCGCTGAAACTACAAGTGTTGCCGACACTGCGCCGCGTGCGCAATACGGCGGCGAACTCGTCGATAAGCGGCGGCGACGGCGCGAAACTGCGGCGCGAGAACGTCGAAAACGCGTTTGAGGTCGCATATCCCGCCACTGTGCGCGGCGCGAAATTGCTTCTCATCGACGACGTGATAACGACGGGCGCGACGCTGTCACAGTGCGCGCGTGTGCTGAAAATGTCGGGCGCGGAGACGGTGATTGCCGCGACGCTGGCGGGGACGGGTAACAGATAACGGATATGGACGCTTGGGAACCGTAAAAAACGGTTATAATCAGGCTATTACATAGATTTTAGGAGAAATTATGATTTTCGGACGTGATATCGGTATCGACCTCGGCACGACCACCGTTTTGGTGTCGTCGCGCGGGCGCGGCATTATTTTGCGTGAACCCGCCGTCGTCGCGATGGACAAGGGTACGGGGCGGCTGCTGTCGGCGGGCATGGCGGCACAGCGAATGCTCGGGCGCACACCGGGAAACATCGTCGCGATTCGCCCGTTACGAGCGGGCGCGATCTCGGATTACGAGATGACGGAGCGCATGCTGCACGAATTGACGCGCAAGGCGGTGTCGGTCGGGCTGTTCAAGCCGCGCGTTATCATCTCGGTGCCGTCGGGCATCACCGAGGTTGAGGAACGCGCCGTGATCGACGCGGGCATGTCGGCGGGTGCGCGCCGTGTGTATTTGATGGAAGCACCGCTCGCCGCCGCAATCGGCGCGGGGCTGGATATCACGCGCGCGGACGGTCACATGGTCGTCGATATCGGCGGCGGCACGACGGATATCGCGGTGCTCAGCTTGGGCGGTGTCGTCGAGTCGAGTTCGCTGAAAGACGGCGGCGAGGCGTTCGACGAGGAGCTTGTGCGCTACGTCAAACGCCGCCACAACGTGCTGATCGGCGACGCGACGGCTGAGGAAGTGAAAAAGAACATCGGCTGCGTGTTCCCGCGCGCGGAGACGACGACTGTCGATGTGAAAGGGCGCAACCTCATGACGGGGTTGCCGAGCATCGTGTCCATCAACACAACCGAGATTTTGGAAGCGTTTGAGGAGATGAGCGAGCAGGTGATCGAGGCTATACAGCAAGTCCTCGAAGCCACGCCGCCCGAACTCGTCGCCGACGTATCGCAGAACGGCATCGTACTCACGGGCGGCGGCGCGCTGCTGTGGGGCTTCGATAAGCTCATCGAGTCGCGCACGGGCATATCGACGCGCGTCGCCGACGACCCCGAACTGTGCGTAGCCTACGGGTTGGCGAAGTCCACCGCGAACATCGAGAATATGCGCGAGGGGACGATCAATCTGTCAAGACGGCGGCAGATGAAGCAATGACAGTTAACAGTTAACAACGAACAGTTAACAACGAACAGTTAACAACGGGGACGTGGTTACGGTATTCGGAACACATATCGGGTTGCCGTAGGGGCGATTACCAATCGCCCGCGTCCATCGTCCAACGTCTCCGCAAAACGTCGCGGACGCAGCGCATATCGGGTTCCGCAACACGTTTCGGGGTTCCGTAGGGTGCGACCACTGGGCGCACCGTCTGCCCTGCGCCGTATTACACTAACGCGCAACGCCATAGGGGCGATGTGGACATCGCCCCCATGAAAACATGCTGCATATCATTGCACGGAGGTATATATGTCCAAAAAACAGTTCAAATCCGAGTCTAAACGGTTGCTTGACCTCATGATCGGTGCGATTTATACGCACCGCGAGATTTTCCTGCGCGAGCTGATCTCGAACGCGTCGGACGCTATCGACAAGCTCGCGTACATTTCGCTCACCGACCCGAACGTCGGATTGTCGCGCGACGATTTCGAGATTTCGATCACGATCGACGGCGAGAATCGGACGCTCACCGTGTCCGACAACGGCGTGGGCATGACGGAGACGGAATTGGAGCAGAATCTCGGCGTTATCGCGAAATCGGGCAGTCTCGCGTTCAAGCAAAAACTCGGCGACGACAAGGGCGACACGGACGTTATCGGTCAGTTCGGCGTGGGGTTCTACTCCGCGTTTATGGTCGCGTCGAAGGTGCGCGTCGTGTCCCGCGCGTACGGTTCGGACACGGCGTTCGCGTGGGAGAGTACTGGTTCCGACGGGTACACGATTGAGCCGACGACGCGCGACACCGTCGGTTCCGACGTGATTCTCACGATCAAGCCCGACACCGACGATGAGGATTACGACGAGTGGCTCGACGAGTACACGATCACGTCGCTCATCAAAAAATACTCCGACTACATACGCCACCCGATCGTCATGGACGTGACGAAATCCCGCAAAATCGAGGGAGAGGACGGCAAATCGACGTGGGAGGACTACACCGAGCGCGAGACCGTGAACTCGCGCGTGCCGCTGTGGCAACGCCCGAAGTCCGAGGTCACGGACGAAGCAGCAGCCGCGTTTTTCATGGAGCGGTGGCACGGCACCGACGAACCCGCCGCCGTGATTTCCGTGGACGCGGAGGGTACGGTGACGTACCGCGCGATGCTGTTCGTGCCGAGCCGCGCGCCGTACGACTACTACACGCGCGAGTACGAACCGGGGCTGACGCTGTACGCGTCGGGCGTGATGATCATGGAGCGGTGCGCCGAACTGTTGCCCGAGCATTTTCGGTTTGTGCGCGGCGTCGTCGATTCGCCCGATTTCACGCTGAACATCTCGCGCGAGGTGTTGCAGCACGATAGGCAACTCCGCGCGATACGCTCTAACCTCGAACGGCGCGTGCGCTCGGAACTCGCAAAGCTGCTCGAACAAAAACGCGAGACGTACGAGGGATTCTGGCGCGAATTTGGGTTGCAGATCAAGTACGGGCTGCTGTCGAATTACGGTGAAAACCGCGAACAGTTGCAGGATTTGCTGCTGTTTTGGTCGTCAAAAGCGCAGAAACTCGTGACGCTCAGCGAGTACGCCGACGCGATGCTGTCGGATCAGCAATTCATCTACTACGCGTGCGGCACGTCGCTTGCGCAGCTTGAATCGCTGCCGCAGACGGAGCTTGTGCGTGAGCGCGGGTACGATATACTGCTGCTGACCGATGAGATCGACGATTTCGCGATGCAGGCACTCGAAAAATTCGGCGAAAAGACGCTGAAGAGCGTCCGCGCCGACGATCTCGGCTTGCAGTCGGACGACGAGAAGCACGCGGTCGAGGAGTCCGAAAAATCCCACGCCGCGCTGCTCGATTTCGTCAAAGAGTCGCTCGGTGAGCGCGTCGCCGCCGTCAAACTCTCGCCGAATCTCAAAGGTTCCGCTTCCGCGCTCGGTGCGCAGGGCTACGTGACGCTCGAGATGGAGCGGTATTTCACGCTCGCGCGCACGGCGGGTGCGGCTGAGACACCGCCGAAAGCGGAGCGCGTACTCGAACTCAACGCGGATCACACGGCGTTCCGCGCGCTCGAATCCGCGTTCGGGACCGATAAACCGCGCGCAAAGCTGTTAGCCGAGACGCTGTGCGCCCTCGCGGAACTCGCGGCGGGCGTGGGTGTGAGCGATGTGAAGTCGCTGACGGAAGCGGTTTGGCAATTAACAGTTAACAATTAACAGTTAACAACGGGGACGAGGGATACGGGAACTCCCCCTGTCACTTCGTGACATCCCCCTCTGTGAGGGAGACTTTGGACGGGAGAGCGTGCGCCGTCCAACCTTGCCTCCCTTTCAGAGGGAGGTGCTCCGCAGACGGCGGAGGGAGACCGCGCGCATCGAGTACAAAGACCGTGGAGGACATTATGACACTACATCTTGAACTGAACATGGGTGCGGCGGGCGATATGTTGCTTGGCGCGCTGTACGAGTTGCTGCCTGACCGCGACGCGTTTGTCGAGAGCTTGCGCGCGCTGAATCTGCCCGATGTGGAGATTGCGCCCGAACAGTCCGTGAAGTGCGGCGTCGTCGGCACGCATATGCGCGTCACCGTGCGCGGCGATGAGGAGCACTCGCACGACGACCACGGACACGCACACTCCCATGCACACGATCACGTACATACGCACTCACATGCTTCCGCAAAGACCTACAATTACAATGAAATTCTCGACCTTATCGCGCGTCTCGACGTGCCGCAATCGGTGCGCGACGACGCGGCGGCGGTGTACAAATCGCTCGGCGAGGCTGAGTCGGCGGTTCACGGCGCGCCGATCGAGCAGGTGCATTTTCACGAGATCGGAACGCTCGACGCGCTCGCCGATATCGTCGGCGTGTCACTTGCGGTACACGAACTCGCGCCCGACGAGATCACCGCGACGGCGGTTCACGTCGGCTCGGGCAACGTGCGGTGCGCTCACGGCGTGGTTCCCATCCCCGCACCTGCGGCGGCGCGGCTGCTCGCGGGTATTCCGATCTACGGCGGCGACATCAAGGGCGAACTCTGCACCCCGACGGGTGCCGCGCTCCTGCGGCACTTCGTCACGCGTTTCGGCGACATGCGCGGCACGGTGCAACACATCGGATACGGCATGGGCAGCAAGGATTTTGAGCGTCTGAACGCCGTGCGCGCGTTCGTGTTGGACGACGCGCAGACCGACGAACTGCGCGACACCGTGACGAAGCTCGAATGTAACCTCGACGACATGACCGCCGAGCAGATCGGGTTCGCGGCGGGCGAACTCATGCGGCTCGGCGCGCTCGACGTGTTCCTAACGCCGATTCAGATGAAAAAATTCCGCCCCGCGACGATGCTGTCCGTGCTGTGCAAGGTCGAGGACGAGGACGCGACGATACGCCGCGTGTTCGCGCTGACCGCGACGCTCGGTGTGCGCATCGACCGCGTGAACCGCGCGGTGTTAGCGCGCGAGATCGTCGTGCGCGACGGTGTGAGGGTCAAGATAGCGCGAGGGTACGGGGTCGAGCGGGAAAAGGTGGAATACGACGACTGGGCGACGGCAATTAACAGTTAACAATTAACAATTAACAGTTAACAGTTAGGACGAGGGTTGCGGCGGTGCCGTAACCCTCGATTTTTGTTTTTGCTGTTATACGAAATAACTCTATCGGAAGTCCCATATTGATATGCCGAAATTTGAGATTATGAACTGATTAGCACTTACCATAAAGGTGAGTATTTTATCAACTGTAACATCGCCGTAACTATTAATACGCCTTTCCTTGTCAAAAAGCACATAGTTGCCAAACCTAATTCTAAACGTATAGGAAAATGAATCTGTAAAAGGGAAATGATCGCCATCAATATCGCTAAATTCCACCGTGAGATCAGACTTAACGTAAAGCCAATAGTTATTATTTTGATTGTTGCAGTAAAACGAAATAGTGCCGTCTTGGCTTTCTTCAAATATAAACTTTATACGCTTGTTCGCCTCTATTCTGCAAAATCTCTTATAGCTACCTTCATTTCGCAACAAGGTAAGTTCGTTTCCGTTAGCGAGAATTTGCCTGTTTTTATACCTTGGCTCGACGAATGCGAAAAATGAATCCAGACCATCGTACAGCAAGCGCACAATCTGCTTTAACCTATCGCTATAATTACTTGACATATACGGATTCCTCCTGTGTTATTTTTAACATGTGCAACTAATTATACAGCAACTAAATACCGCTGTCAATAGCAACCCGAAAAGGATTATAATGACGGCGGTGATTATTATGAAAGAAAATGAATCTGACGTTGGGCGCGTTATCATTACGCTCGATGAATATCGGATTTCGCGCGGTATCAGCAAGCACAAAATCGTATTGGGCGCAGGCGTACAGCGCACACAGCTTCAAAATTATTGCAAGAACAGTGTTGCGCGCGTCGATTTGGGTGTGCTTGCGCGCATTTGCGCGTTTTTGGGTTGCGAGTTGAGCGACATCATGCGGTACGAACCACCACAGGATTAACATTAACATACAACGAGGGTTGCGGCACCGCCGCAACCCTCGTCCTATCCTCGTAACTACTCCGCGCTAAGTGCCGCGCTGCGGCGCGGTTGCGCTTTGTACGTCGTCTGCGGACGACGTGTTAACTGTTAATTGCCAACTGCCGTTTCACCCATTCCACCACGTGCGCTATGTTCCCCGCTTCGTTGAACCGCGCGTCGCCGTGGGTGTAGCCCTCGAATTCCTCGAACAGGACGCGATCCGCGCCTGCGATGTCCGCAATCGTCGCGGCGAGTTTGCGCGAGCAGCCGACGGGTACGATCTCGTCCGCTATACCGTGTTGCAGCATTACGGGCGGCACGTCCTTGTCAATCCACAGGTCGGGACCCGCGAACGCCGCGATATTCGGGTTTTCACGCGCGTTCACGCCGAGGAATATGTCCGCGAAGTTGTCCATCTTCATCTCGGTGCCGTCGGGCAGCTTCATGCCCGGGGTGTTCTCGGTGAGTTCGGACTGCAACACGAGGTCGCCCACTCCGAACCAGTCGACGACAGCGGCGACGGAACCGTCCACGTCCGCCCAACCGAGCGACGCGTCGTACAGCGCGGGGTTGTTCGGCTGAACCGCGCCCATTATCGAGTGGTAGCCGCCCGCGGAACCGCCCGCCGTGACAAATTTCGTCGGGTCGAGCTTGTATTCGGCGGCGTTCGCGCGCAGGAAGCGGATCGCGGCGCGGTAGTCGTGAACCGCGTTCGGGAACAGCCCGTCGGAGTCATACCCGCCGCCCGGGAGTTGCGTACACAGACGCTGTTCGACGGACGCGACGGCGAACCCCTCGGGGATAAAGTCGAAGTACGCGGCGACCTGCATGTCGTCCTTTTGACCGCCCCAGAACGCGCCGCCGTGGATTGCGATAATCGTCGGGAACGGACCGTCGCCAGTCTCGGGCAGGTAGATGTCGAGTTTGCGCGCGGGGTGCGGCTTTGCGGGCGTGTAGTCCACGTCGATCCACTTGCGCGTGATGTTTGATGTGTCAAGCAGCGGCATCGCGAAACCGCCCGCGTTCTCGGGCATTTTGAATTGTACGTAAGGCATGGACAACCTCCAAATTTGTTTTTATTGTATCATATCATATTTGGCTTGAATGTCAAGAGCATTTGTGCTAAAATATGCGCATGGCTTATTCTATTGACGCGCTCGACGCGAAAATTTTAATATTGTACACCCTGTCGCGTCTGCGCTCACCGATCGGCGCGGAGACGCTTATTGAGCTTGCGCGCGCGTCGTCGCCCGTGACGTACTTCGACGTGTCGGAGATACTCGGTTCGCTCGTCGAGTCGGGTCTGTGCGCGCGCGAATCGGAGTTGTACCGCATAACCGACGCGGGTATCGACGTCACGGCGACGCTGGAAAAAACGCTGCCGTTCACGGTGCGCGTGAACGCGGAGATCGCGGCGCGCGAGTACACGATGCGTCTTGACCGAGGTATCTCGATCAAAACGTCGCGCGAGACGCGGCGTTCGGGCGGTATCGTCGTGACGATGGCACTGTCGGACGGCGGCGACGAACTGCTCACCGTGCGCCTGTATACGGCGGGCGAGGAGCGCGCGGAGGACATCGAGCGGCGGTTCCGCGAGCGTTCCTCGCGGGTGTACGACGCGGTTCTCGACGCGCTAATCGACGAACCCGAGTAGCCGCAACAGCGTTTCGCGCGTGTTGTCCTCGGGGTGGCGCAGAACGTGATAGAGCAGCCGCCGCAACGCTTTTCCGATATCGACACCCACCATGCCGCGCACGACGAGGTCGTCCCCCGTCACCGCGAGCATGGGTATCATATACGGCTCCGCCGACGCGATAGCTTCGCGTAACAGCTGCAACGTCGCGGTCTCGTACAGCACGTCACTCGCGGCGCACGCACACTCGGCGGCACCGTAGCCCTGTACCGCGCACAGGCTCTTGACCCCGAAACTCGTCGGCTCGAACCCCTCAATCGCGGCGAACGCACCGCGTCCCGATTCGCGGATCACCGAGTTTGGCAGTCTCAGTTCGCGCAGAAGTCCCGACGGCGACAGTTCATCGTTCGACTGCGCGCAAATCGCGGCGAACGCGGCGATACGCAGGCGTGGCGGCAGTATTGTGAGCCGCCGCAACGTCTCGCGCGGCAGTTCGACCGTCGCAACGGTCGGTTCGAGCAGCCCGATACCGACGCACTCCGCGATTGTCGCGGGTGCTGATGAACTGAGAATTTTCAGCACCTCGTCGCGCACCCGTTCACGCGACAGCGTGCGGCACAGCGAGGCGCACTCGACGGCGGCGGCGCGTGTGTTCGGCTCAATATCGAAGCCGAGCGTCGCGGAAAAACGCAATAACCGCAACATGCGCAGCGCGTCCTCGCGAAACCGTGCGCGCGGATCGCCCACGGCGCGCAGGATACGCGCTTCGATGTCCGCGCGACCGCCGAACGGGTCGGTTATCTCGCCGCGCAGATTCAGCGCGACGGCGTTGACCGTGAAGTCGCGGCGCGACAGATCGTCCGCGATACTGCTTGCGAACGCCACATTTTCGGGGCGGCGCGAACCGAACGCGTACTCGCCGTCGACGCGGAATGTCGTGACCTCGATGCCGCCGCCGTCCGTCAGTACCGTGACGGTGCCGTAGCGCGTACCCGTCGGGGCGGTGTGCGGAAATATCGCGGCGATAGCGTCAGGCGTCGCGGAGGTCGCGATGTCGTAGTCGTGCGGCTCGGCACCGCGCAGCAGATCGCGCACACACCCGCCGACGAGGTGCGCGCTGTGACCCGCGATTTCGAGTGTTTTTAACGTGTCGGACACGTGCGGCGGTATTGCGAACAAGGCGTTTCTCCTTTGGGCATATCAGAAATCACGGAATATTTGCGTCAGACGGCAAAATATCGTATTTTTTGCCCTTGCTAAGCTGTATGATATGGTATATAATGCTCTGTCAACAGTTAAATGAAAACAGAAGGGTATCTACAATGACTATTCCGCGCGCTTCACATATTGAATCCTCGGCTCGGCTTCTCGTTGCGGCACAACTCTCGGACTTGCTGCAACGCGGTTCGCGGGCGCACCTCATCGGTATCGGCGGCGTGTCCATGTCTCCGCTCGCGGAGGAACTGCACCGTCACGGACTGCGCGTCACGGGTTCCGACCTGCGCAATTCGCCCGCCGTCGAAAAGCTGAGATCGCTCGGTATCGACATATATATCGGACACGACGCGGAAAATGTTCACGGCGCGGATCTCGTGATACGCACGGCGGCGGCGCGCGAGGGCAACCCCGAGATCGACGAGACGCTGCGGCTCGGTATTCCGCTGTTCGAGCGGGCGGCGGCGTGGGGCGTTATCATGCGCGGCTACGCGAACGCCGTGTGCGTGTCGGGCAGTCACGGCAAGACGACCACAACGTCGATGATATCGCAGATTCTGCTCGCCGCGGGGCGCGATCCGACCGTCATGATAGGCGGCACGTTGCCGACGCTCGGCAGCGGGTACCGCGTCGGCTCAGGCGACACGATTGTGCTCGAATCGTGCGAGTATTTTGACTCGTTTTTGAGCTTTTTCCCGACGCTTGCCGTGATTTTGAACGTCGACGCGGATCATCTCGACTATTTCGGCGATATTGACCACGTAAAGGCGGCGTTTCGCGAGTTCGCGGAGCTTGCGCCCGAGACGGGACGCGTCATAGCCTGCGGCGACGACCGCAACACCATTGACGCGCTGCGCGGTCTCGACCGCGACATCACGACGTTCGGGTTCCACGCGCAGTGCGACGTGCGGTGCGAGTCCGTGCTCGAAACGGGTCACTGCTCGGAGTTTGACGTGGTGTACGAGGACCGCGTGTACTGCCGCGTGAAGCTGAAAGTGCCGGGCAAGCACAACATTCTGAACGCGCTCGCCGCGTGTGCCGCCGCGATATCACTCGGTGTGCCGAGCGAGACGATTGAGGACGCGTTGCGCACGTTCGTAGGTGCCGACCGCCGCTTTGAGTTCAAGGGGCGGCTGAACGGCGCGGTCATCTACGACGACTACGCGCACCATCCGACGGAACTGCGCGCGCTGCTCGACATGGCAACCGCGCTGCCGTACAAGCGCGTCGTCGTCGCGTTCCAGCCGCACACGTATTCACGCACAGCGTCGCACCTCGAAGCGTTCGCCAAAGAACTGCGCCGTGCCGACAAGTGCTATATCGCGGAGATTTACGCCGCGCGCGAGATCAACACGTACGGTATCACGTCCGCCGACCTCGCCGCGCTCGTCCCAGACAGCACGGTCTGCGCCACGCTCAGCGACGTCGAAGCCGCGCTCAAAGCCGAAGCGCGCGACGGCGACCTGATAATAACCGTAGGCGCGGGAGAACTGGACAAAGTAGGAGAACAAATTGTCAATTGACAATGTACAATTAACAATTAACAATTAGGACGAAAGATGCGGTGTCCCCCGCGTCCAACCCCTGTAACTACTCCGCGCTAAGTGCCGCGCTGCGGCGCGGTTGCGCTTTGTACGTCGTCTGCGGACGACGTGTTAATTGTTAATTGTTAACTGTTAACTGTTAATTGCCATCGTCGTCGTTCTCCTCAAATTCTCTTGCTCCTGCCGCTGACTCGTTGCGGCGACGTTGTTCCGCGAGTTTGCGGCGTTTTTCGCGCTCCTGTATCTGTTTCGCGCGGCTGCGCCTGTTGTAACTGACCGCGAACGCGCAGTATGCCACAATCAGCAGCAGTATGAATATCAGCAGCGCGATCATCCACGGTTTGCGCATCGCCGTGGAGATGTTGTCGCGCAGTTCGGCGGCGTAATCCTTCGTGACCGACGTGTCCGTGACGAGTTTGACGCGCGCGTACTCGCGGTCTCCGATCATGATACGCACCTCGCCGACCTCCGTACCCGCGCGGATCGGGGCGGCGAGACCGCGCCCGCCGTTCTCCTCGGTGTAGATGCGGACGAACCGCATGATGTCCACATCGGGCGTCGCTTTCGGCAACAGCAGGCGCACCGTCTCGGCGGGGCGCAAATTTATTGTGTCCGCACCCGCGCCGTACCGCACGTTCGCCGCGCCGCTCGCTATCGTCTCGGTAAGCACCTCGCGCCACGCGAACTGCCCGTACGCCCACTCGAACATGCGGCGCGCTTCTGAGATGCTGAGCATATCGGTGCCGCCGTCCTCCGCGGGAACGGCTTTCGCGCCGAGGATCACGGTCACAAGCCCCATACCGTCGCGCACGGCGTACTCAACCGTGCTGTATCCGTGGATCGACGACTGCGAACTGCGCCCCGCGACCGCGTATTTGTAATAGTGCCGCACCGTCGAGGGGTTTATCATGTAGTTGTGCGTCGTGTAGACGCGCTGGGCGTTGTGCGCCGTCGCGGGTATCGTGGCTGTGACCGCGCCCGCGACCTCGCGGAACAGACTATGGCGCGACGCCTCGGCGGTGATGCGGAACAGATCGTGCGCCGTCGTGTACTGCATGTCCGCCGCCTCGCCGTGCGGATTCTCGAACAGCGTACTGACGCAACCGAGTTCGACGGCGCGCGTATTCATCAGCTCGACGAACGCACCGATATCGCCCGCGACGCGCTCGGCTATCACGTTGCAAGCGTCCGCGCCGCCGCCGACAAAGCCCAGCACGAGCAGATCGTAGAAACGCAGTGTCTCGCCGAGTACAAGCCCCGTATTTGTGCCGCCCGACGGTGTCGCGTTGAGCGCGGTCAGCGTGACCGACACCTTGGATTCGCGCGTGACAACCGCGCCGCGCTCCACCGCTTCGGCGGCGAGCAGCAGCGTCATCACCTTGACGAGACCGACGGGGTTGTACGCCGTGTCGTCGCCGACCGCGTACAGCAGATCGCCCGTCGTCACCTCCCCGATGAGCATCGACGGTGCCTTTGGGTCGGCGAACACGCCCAACATGTAGGGCGCGGCAACCGCGCGCGGTGCAACGCCGAACAGTGTGACAGCCGCGATAACCGCGCATATCAATTTGGAAATTTTCATATAAATCTCCGTCGAAGTGTGATATAATGAATGATAGAACAACGTAGAAGCAAGTCGAATGATCTGTGTATATGTCTATTTTAGCATATTTTTTCCGATTGTAAAGAAGTTTGTTGCGTGATTGGAGCGCGAATATGCAAACAGCCCGAAAAAAGCTCGTAACATACGCGCTGATTGCCGTCACCGCGCTCGCCGTCGTGTTTATGCTCGGCTTCGCGGCGGGTCAGAGCGGCGTAATACGCGAACTCGTGCTGTCCGCGCCCGTTGCGTCGCCGTCCGATACCGCCGAGCCGTCCGCAACACCGCCGCTACTCGTGCCGCCGCCTGTTGAAACCGACGCGCCGCACTATATCGACGGTCGTCTGCGGCTGAATTATGCGACGGCGGACGAGCTTATGTCACTGCGCGGCGTGGGTGCCGTGATCGCCGCTCGGATCATCGAGTACCGCGATTCGCGCCCCGACAGACTGTTCGTCGCTGTCGCGGAGCTGAACTACGTGTCGGGTATCGGCGAGGCTAAGTTCGCCGAGATACGCGATCTGGTGACGGTCGATTGAGGCGGCTCGCGTGGTTCGGGTTCCCGTTCGCGGCGGCGATATTCCTCGGCGTGTATCTCGGCGGTTTCGCGATTTACGCGGCTGTCGCGGTCGGGGTTATCGCGCTCGCGGCGGCGATGTTCGCGAAGATGCCGCAACGCGCGCGGATTCGTCTCGCGTCGGCGGGGTTGGCTATCGGCGCGGCGTGGTTTTTGCTGTATAACGCGCTGTTCATCGCGCCGAAAGCCGATTTTGACGGCTACATCGGGATTATAACCGCTACGGCGACGGGCTATGCCGACACGTACTACGATCAAATTTCGTTCCCCGCCGACATCGTGACCGAGGACGGACGGCGCGCCCGCGTCACCGTCTCCGCGCGTGACGGCGGCGAGCCGATAGCCGCGGGCGACACGTTCACGGCGTTCGCGCGGCTCACGTTCATCGGTCCGTCGCCGTACGCTCCGCCGCTCACGTGCGAGGTCGCGGGTGCTGTCGAACTCACGGGGCGCAACATCGCGCCGAAACACGTACCCGCGATCATCGCGCACGCGCTCGGCAACTCGATAGCGCGCGTGTACGATCCCGCCGCCGCGCCGTTTGTCCGCGCGATAACGCTCGCGCAGACCGACGATCTGCAAAACGACACACTCACGCAGTCCGCGCTGCGGCGGTCGGGCGCGTCGCACATCACGGCGGTGTCGGGTATGCACGTGACGTTCCTCATCGCGCTCGTCACAAAGCTCACGCGCAACAAAAAGGTACTCGCGTTCGCGGGCGTTCCGATATTGTTCCTGTTCATGGCAATCACAGGGTTCACGCCGTCGGTCACGCGCGCCGTGCTGATGCAGACTATCGTGCTGCTCGCGCCGCTCGTGAAACGGCGGGCGGACGGCGTGACCTCCGTCGCGTTCGCGCTGACGGTGTTGCTGCTCGTCGCGCCGTACGACGCGGCGGCGAAGTCCACGCAACTCTCGTTCTTGGCGACGCTCGGACTGGTCACGGTCACGGGTCGCGTCTACGCGGCGATCGACCGCACACACGCCGCGCAACGCCTGAAAAACCGCAGAATCACGCGCATCGCGTCGCGGTTCGTCGTGACGAGCTTCGCCGCGAGTGTCGGCGCGCTGGCGTTCACCACGCCGCTGACGGCGTACTATTTCGGCACTGTGTCGTTACTCGCGCCGCTGACGAATCTCGCGGTGCTGTGGGCGGCATCGTTCGCGTTCTGCGGCGGGCTTATCGCGGGCGTATTGGGGCTGATATCTGTCACAGTCGGCACCGTCGCGGCGACGGTTGCGGCACTGCCCGCCCAGTACATACTCTGGGCGGTGCGCACCATCGCGCGCATACCGTACTGCGCGGTGTATGTGTCAAATCCGCTGCTCGTCGTCTGGCTCGGCTATGTGTACGTCGCGTTCACCGCGCTCATCGTCCTGCGCGGCAATGTGCGGCAGGCGATAATCCCGCTCACGGGTGCCGTCGTGACGCTGATTCTCGCGCTGACGCTGCATGTCACACTCACGCGGTACGGCGGGTTGACCGTCGCCGCGCTCGACGTGGGTCAGGGGCAGTGCATAGTCGTCACGCGCGGGAGTTATACGGCGGTGATCGACTGCGGCAGTTCGACGGGCAGCGTGGACGCCGCGTCCGTCGCGGACGAGTATCTGCAATCCGTCGGTGTGCGGCGTATAGACGCGCTGTACCTCACGCATTTCGACTACGACCACGTGTCAGGTGTCGCCGCGCTGCTGAAATTATACGATGTCGGCGCGCTCATCATACCCGAGCCGACGGAATTTGGCGGTGACGCGATTGTCGCGCTTGCAATTTCCGCAAAAACCGATATAATCATCACGGACACCGTCGTGACATTCCCGCTCGGCGGCGCGGCGATCACCGTGTACCCGCCGTTCAACGTCACGGCGGCGAACACGGGCAACGCGCTGCTCATCGCGGACGGGCGGTGGGAGACGCTCGTCACGGGCGACATGGATTGGGTCGCGGAACTGATGCTGACCGAGCTGTATGACCTGCCCGACATCGAACTGCTCGTCGTCGGTCATCACGGCTCGAAATATTCGACGTACGACTGGCTGCTCGACGCGGTTACGCCCGAGTACGCGATAATCTCGTCGGGTATCGACAACACGTACGGACACCCGACGCCCGAGACGCTCAACCGCCTGTACGCGCGCGGCATCTCGGTGTACCGCACAGATGAGAACGGCAATGTTGTGATACAATTAACAATGAACAATTGACAATTAGGGGACGTGGGTTGCGGAGCGCATCAGACCGCAGCATAGACGTTTCGTAGGGGTCGGTCTTGACCGACCCGCGCACAAACGCAATCTATTTAGGGGGCAACATGGCTGAGACTAATTATGACGCGTTGACGGCGGCTATCAGGTCGGGAGAGCTCAGGCGCGCGTACATTTTCCACGGGGAGGAACGGTATCTGCTCGATCGCGCGGTGGGCGATCTGCGCGCGTCGCTGATACCCGAGGGGTTGGGCGCGTTCGACCACCGCAAATTCGCGGGTGCGAAGCTGACGGTCAACGAGCTCGCCGCCGCGCTCGACACACCGCCCGCGCTCGTCGAACGCGCGCTCGTCGAGGTGTGGGATTACCCGTTGCCCGTCGCATCAAAGCGCAAAAACGACGGCGAGGAGACGGACGGCGCGTCCGATTCCGCTATGCAGATACTCGAAATTCTGCGCAACCTGCCCGACTACGCCGTGCTCGTGTTCGTGTACGACACGACGGAGTTCAAGCCCGACAAACGCCTGAAATCGACGAAGGAGCTACTGTCGCTCGTGACCGAGGTCGAGTTCGCGAAGCAACCGCCCGACAAGCTCGCCGCGTGGATATCGCGCCACGTGAAGTCGCGCGGGCGGGCGATATCGCGCGACACCGCCGTGTATCTCGCCGAGCGTTCGGGCGGGTACATGACACCGCTGCTCACGGAACTCGAAAAACTCGGCGCGCACGGTGCGGGTGAGATCACGCGCGCGGAGATCGACGAACTCGTCGCGCCGACGCTCGACGCGAAACTGTACGAACTCACGGACGCAATCGGTGCGCGCGACGCGTCGGCGGCGTTCCGCGTGTTGTCGCAGATGTTCGAGTTGCGCGAGGTGCCGCAGATCATCATCGCGGGACTGTCGCGGTACGTGCGGCAACTGTATCTCGCGCGGTGCCTGATCGACGCGGGGCGCACGAACACGTTTTTCGCGGATTCGGGCTTGCGCTTCGAGTGGCAAGCGACGCGTATGCTCAACGCCGCAAGGAAATGCACCACCGAGGGACTGCGAAAAGCGGTACTGAAATGCAGTGAGACAGCCCTGCGCCTAAACGCAGGAGGCGGAGAGGCGGACCTGGTGCGGCTGGCGACGGAGCTGGTCAGTTAACAGTTAACAACGAACAGTTAACAACGAGGACGAGAGATGCGGTTTTGCCGCAACCCTCGTCCTCGTTGTTCGTTGTTAACTGTTAATTGTTAACTGCTTTCGTCGGTAGACTACGACAGTTAACAGTTAACAACGAGGACGGGAGATGCGGTTTTGCCGCAACCCTCGTCCTCGTTGTTCGTTGTTAACTGTTAATTGTTAACTGCTTTCGTCGGTAGACTACGAAATACATTGTCAGTCCGCAGGATATGCCGCCTATCACCTGCGATATCGTGTCGGCGATGAATACGCCGTCTACGCCGAGACCCCAACTCGGTAACAGCAGCGTCAGCGGCGCGGCTATGAACGCCTTGCGCAGGAGCGAGAAGAATATCGCGTAACCCGACTTGCCGAGCGACGTGAACGCCTGTTGCGCCGTCATTTGGAGCGACATGAACAGGCTCATCGCGAAATACAGGCGCATCGCCCGCACACCAACCAGCACAACGCCCGGTGCGTCCGTGAAGATGTTGATCAGCACGGACGGCGCGATCATGATGAACAGCCAGATCGCGAACGTATAGCCGATGTTCACGGTCGCGGAGAAGCGTATCGCCTGACGCACGCGGTCGTGTTTGCCCGCGCCGTAGTTGAAGCCGAGTACGGGGCTTGCGCCCTGCGCGATACCCTGAACGGGCGCGAACACGATCTCGCGCACGGAGTTGATGACCGTCATCGCGCCG
Source organism: Oscillospiraceae bacterium (assembly GCA_031261585.1). GTDB lineage: Bacteria > Bacillota > Clostridia > Oscillospirales > Oscillospiraceae > JAIRRO01. Next base: position 10,251 of record JAISJJ010000134.1, on the reverse strand, counting down.
ATGTAGATGTCGCCGCCCGTGATAAACGCCGCCTCGCCCCAAAAACGCAGCGCGCGGTTGCAGACGACCTGAATCAGGCTGTTCGTGCAGTTCATGATGAACCCCGCCGAGCCGAGCGTCAGTATGCGCACGACGCGTCGCAGTTTCAGGCGCATGTGCGACAGTGAAATCCGAATCGGCGCGGCGCGGCAGAGATAGGACAGCACCCACGCCGCCGAGCAGAACTGCGCGATTATCGTGGCAAGCGCGGCACCCGCCGTCTCCATGCGGAACACGAAGATGAAAATCGGGTCGAGTATGATGTTGACGATGGCACCGAGCGCGACGGTGAGCATACCGCGCCGCGCGGCACCCTGTGCGTTGATGAACGAGTTCATGCCGAGCGATATCATGACGAAAATCGTACCGAACGTGTAGATGCGCATGTATTCCAACGCGTACGGCAGCGTCACGGAACTCGCGCCGAACGCGACGAGAATCGGGCGCATAAACGCGATTACGAGCGTGGTAAGCACAACGCCGAACATCAACAGCAGCGTGAACGAGTTGCCGAGTACGCGTTTCGCCTCGTCCTCGTCGCCGCTCCCGCGCGCGATGGAGAACAGCGGCGCACCGCCCACGCCGCAAAGACTCGCGACGCTCATCAAGATGGATATCACGGGCATGGCGATGCCGATCCCCGTCAGCGCGGGGCTGTCCTGCCCCGGTGTGAGGTGTCCGAGATATATGCGGTCGACGATGGAGTACAGGAGATTGATGATCTGCGCCACGGTCATCGGTCCCGCAAGCCGCAGTATGTGTCCGCGGACACTGCCGACCCCGAAATCGCCCTGATTTTTGGTTTGCGCTTGCGTGTTAATCACCTCACACAGGTTGTAATTTTGTCGTTCTGCGAGGGGGCAAACCCCCGCCGTTTGCGAACGGCACCCCCTTTCCGAAAGGGGGCAAGGTTGGACGAGGGGTAGTGCCGTAGGGGACGCCGCCCTCGGCGTCCCGTCCACGACAATACGCAAACCCAAAACGCGGGACGCCGAGGGCGGCGTCCCCTACGACTACACTGCAAATACCGCAACCCCCGTCCAACTCTGCCCCCTTTCGCAACGGGGGTGCCGACCGCAGTCGGCGGGGGTTTGCCCTCGTCCAAATTGTCAATTGCCGTCTATCAGACTTATCTGCAACTCGCTCTCGTCGATCTTTGCTCCTGCGGCGGGGATATTGCGCGCGAGGTACCGCGCTCGGTTCGCGATACCCGATTCCGTGAGCGTCTGCGCACGGTCGAGCGTGGTGTTGCGCCGCAGTGTCAGCACGGCGACGCCCTGTGTACTGCGCGTCGATTTCGGCGGTATGCGCGCGGACGATACTATCAGGCACCGCGCGTCGCTCGACACGAGCGCGAGTTCAAACTCCTCCGTGAACTCGAACGCGCGCACGAGCGGCGACGCGTCGGAGTACGCGCCCGTGAGTTTGCGGCGGTTCGTCTTGGTGGCGTACGCGTCGAGCGGGACGCGCGCGAGTTTGCCGTTGCGGAACGCAAATATGACGCCGCCGCTGTAATCGCGGGGGTCAATCACGGCGACGACGCTCTCGCCGTCGTCGAACCCGAGCGCGCTCGGCAGATACGTGCCGAGGGCGGACGCTTTGCCGTCCTCAAAATCGCGCAACCGCGCCTTGTAGCACTGCTGTCTGTCGGAAAACACGAGAATCTCGCCCGTGTTGTGCGACACGAAACTGCGTTCGAGCGCGTCGCCCTCCTTGAACTTCTGCTCGCCCGACATGCGCAGTGACTGCGGCGTAATCTTTTTCAGATATCCCTCGCGCGACACGAAAACGGTCACGGGGTAGTCGTCCTCCGCCTCGTCCTCGACGAGTTCGACCACCTCGTGGTCGTACACGATACCCGTGCGGCGGTCGGTGCCGTATTTTTTTATGACGCTCTCAAGCTCCGTGACGATGATCTCGCTCACGCGACGCGGTTTCGCCAAAATGTCGTCCAAATCCGCGATTGCGCGTTCGAGTTCCGCCGTCTCCTCTGTGCGCTTCAAGATGTACTCGCGGTTGATGTGGCGCAGACGAATCTCGGCGATGTAATCGGCTTGCAACTCGTCGATACCGAAGCCGATCATGAGGTTCGGCACGACCTCGCGCTCCTCGTCCGTCTCGCGGATTATCACAATCGCGCGGTCGATATCGAGCAGGATTTTTGCAAGTCCTTGCAACAGATGCAGCTTCTCGCGCTTTTTCTGCGCCTCAGCCCACACGCGCCGACGGACACACTCGCGCCGCCATGCCGTCCACTCGTCGAGTATGCGGCGCACGCCCATGACGCGCGGCGAACCCGCGATGAGAATGTTGAAGTTGCAGCCGAAACTGTCGCACAGCGGCGTGAGTTTCATGAGTTTCGCCATCAGTTTGTCGGGGTCAACGCCGCGTTTCAGATCAATCGCGATTTTGAGACCTTCAAGACCCGTCTCGTCGCGCATGTCGGACACCTCGCGGAGCTTGCCGAGCTTGATAAGCTCCGCGCACTTGTCGATGATCGCTTCCGCCGTCGTCGAGTACGGTATCTCGTACACCTCGATGATGTTCTCCCCCGCGACGTAACGCCAGCGCGAGCGCGTCTTGAAACCGCCGCGCCCCGTCTCGTAGATCGCGCGCATCTCGGCTTCGCTGTACAGTATCTCGCCGCCCGTCGGGAAGTCGGGCGCGGGCATATATTCGAGCAGGTCGCACGTCTCATCGCGCAAAAACGCGATTGTCGCGCGGCACACCTCGGTGAGGTTGAACCCGCAGATGTTCGACGCCATGCCGACCGCGAGACCCATGTTGGACGACACGAGTACGTTCGGGAACGTCGTCGGCAGCAGCGTGGGTTCCGTCGTCGTCGAGTCGTAGTTGTCCACAAAATCCACGGTGTCGCGGTCGATATCGTCGAAAATGGCGTGGCATATCGGCGCGAGCCGCGCTTCGGTGTATCGGCTCGCGGCGCACGCCATATCGCGCGAGTACACCTTGCCGAAGTTGCCCTTGGACTCGACGAACGGCGACAGCAACGCCTCGTACCCCGTGGACAGGCGCACCATCGTGTCGTAGATCGCGCCCTCGCCGTGCGGATTCAGGCGCATCGTCTGCCCGACGATGTTCGCGGACTTCGTGCGGTTGCCGCCGAGCAAGCCCATCTTGAACATCGTGTACAGCACCTTGCGGTGCGACGGCTTGAACCCGTCGATCTCAGGAATAGCGCGCGACACGATGACCGACATGGCGTACGGCATGAAGTTTGATTCGAGCGTCTCGGTTATCGGCGTCTCAACGGTGGCGGCGCGAAGCCCGACGACATTGGGGTCGCCGCGTTGGATAGAGGGTGAAGTTTTCTTCTTTTTCGGCATATGTGTGTCCTTTTTTTGCAGAGGTTAGAGGTTAGATGTCAGAGGTTAGAGCGAGGGACGGGAGACGAGGGCTTGGACGGGGGCAAACCCCCGCCGCTTGCGAGCGGCACCCCCTTTCCGAAAGGGGGCAAGGTTGGACGAGGGTTACGCGGGGGACGTTGGACGAGGGACGGGGTCTCCCTTCGCCGTCTGCGGACGGCACCTCCCTCTGAGAGGGAGGCATTTGGGGAACGCACCGTCCAAGCCTCCCTCATAGAGGGAGGTGCCGCCGAAAGGCGGCGGAAGGAGGACACGTAACCCACGTCCAAACCCTGCCCCCTTTCGGAAAGGGGGTGCCGTCCGCAGACGGCGGAGGGAGAACCCCGTCCAAACGTCCCTCGTCCCCCGTCCTTGCCCCCTTTCGGAAAGGGGGTGCCGACCGCAGTCGGCGGGGGTTTGTCCCTCGTCCAACGCCGTAATCCTCGTCTCCCACTATCAACTGTCAACTCTCAACTGTCCACTATCACCTGTCCACTATCAATTGACACCGCGCGCGCTATGTGCTACAATATACACAAAAAACATCGAAAGGTGCGGCTAATATGCTCACAAAACGTCAAAACTTCCTCGAAACCCTCAGGGGCGGCAAGCCCGACCGCTTCGTCGACCAGTACGAGGCACTCACGTTCATCTCGGGCGACCCGTACTCGGCGGGCAGCTACGGACAGCTACGCATCGGCGGACAGTTCACAAACGGTTGGGGCGTGACGATTCAATGGCCGGAGGGTATGCCCGGTCCGTTCCCCGTACACGACGCGGAGCATATCGCGATCAGCGACGTGACGAAGTGGCGCGAGCAGATCAAAATCCCGTCGCTCGACTTCCCTCAGGAGGCGTGGGACCGCGCAAAACCGTCGGTCGACGCAATTGACCGCAACGAGGTGTTCGCAGCGGCGATGATGGCACCCGGCGTGTTCGACATGACGCACTATCTCATGGGCATGGAGGGCGCGCTCATCGCGTACTACGAGGAGCCCGAGGCGATGCACGAGCTTATCGACTGCGTGACCGAGTGGGAACTGCGCTACGCGAAGCTGATTTGCGACAACTACCACCCCGACGCGGTGTTCCACCACGACGATTTCGGCAGTCAGATATCGACGTTTCTGTCGCCCGCGATGTTCCGCGAGTTCATTTTCCCGTCGTACAAGAAGATTTACGGGTACTTCAAATCGCGCGGTGTCGAACTCGTCGTCCACCACTCGGACAGCTACGCCGCGACGCTGATACCCGACATGATCGACGTGGGTATCGACGTGTTTCAGGGGTGTCTCGACACGAACAACGTACCCGAGCTGATCAAGAAATACGGCGGCAAGATGTCGTTCATGGGCGCGATCAACAACGGTGTCGTCGATGTGCCGCATTGGACGGCGGAACTCGTCGCGGACTACGTGGAAAAGACCTGCCGCGACTGCGGTACGCTGTACTTTATCCCGTGCTGCACCGCGGGCGGTCCCGGCACATCGTACAGCGGCGTGTACGAGAAAGTCTCGGAGGAGATCGCGCGCATGAGCGGTCTGCTGTTCTGAGCGGTTGCTGAATATAAAAGGGCGGCTCGGATTATGAGCCGTCCTTTTAGTTGACAGTTGACAATTGACAGTTGACAGTTTCGAGGGTTTGGACGAGAGTTGCGGTCTCCCTCCGCCGTCTGCGGACGGCACCTCCCTCTATGAGGGAGGCGTGGTTTGGACGATGGACGTATCCCTCGTCCAAAGTCTCCCTCACAGAGGGGGATGTCACGAAGTGACAGGGGGAGGACGCGCCAAGACCCGCACACACGCCAACGTGCGGCAGCGAAACGAGTCATGTCGTAAGCCGCCAAATCAACATCAACACTAATATCCGCGAAACGCGTATTGCGTATTTTGCGATTTTAATGTATAATACAAACAATCAACAACAAACAATCCGCTCGGCGCGTTTTGCGTCCGAACGAGACGGAGGTCTGACATGGCAAAAACCCCTGACAACAGCCTGCTCAAAAAAATCGACACGCTCACGCTGTCCGCTAACAACACGCGGTGGCGCGACGCGATGAAAGCCGCGGACTGGCGCATTTTCGCGGAGCGCGAACGCTACACCGTGAAATCGTGGCGCGAGACCGAGGGCGAGGACATCGAGATCCGCCGCGCGAAGCTCGTCGCCGAGGTGCTGGACAACATCGAGATCAAGATTCACCCGTTCGACGAGATCGTCGGCCGCCCGACGACAGGTGTCATCGGTTGCGCGACGAGCATCGACGTGAACGGCGACTACATGCCCGCGATCTGGAACGACGACGGCGCGATTCAGGCGACGCTCGACGCCGCGGTACAACTCGACCGCGAGAGCGTCGAGACGTTGCGGGAGAGTGCGCGCGTGTTCAGGGGCGGTTCCGCGCAGGAGATGGTGTACCGCGCGTGGAACGAGATCGTGGGCGACTGGGCGGTGAACGCCGAGGCCGCGAAACTGAAAGACCCGTCGCTCGATTCCGCGATTTACGGGCAGTCGACCTCGGTGCTGAGCTGGAAAAAGATACTCGCCGTCGGTCTGTCGGGCTATATCGCGGAGTGCCGCGCCAAAATCTACGCGTTCCGCGCGGGCGGCGACGCCGACGTGTCGCGTCTGTACTTCTGGGAGTCCGCGATCATCACGCTCGAAGCCGTAATCCGTCACGCGAACCGCTACGCCGCGCTCGCGGAGCAGATGGCGCGCGACACCGACGACGCGGAGTATAAGGCGCGGCTCACGAGAATCGCGGAGTACTGCCGCCGCGTGCCTGAGTTCCCCGCGCGCAATTTCGGCGAGGCGTTGCAGGCGATGGTGCTCTGCAACGTCGCGAAGATGCTCGAAAACCCGATTCAGAACAACTCGCACTGGGGACGCGCGGATCAGTACCTGTTCGACTATTTCACCGCCGACCTCGCGGCGGGCGTTCCGCTCGAACTCATCTCGTCGCAACTCGCGGACGTTATCGGGCGGTGGGGGACGCAGACGTTCGTCTCGTCGTCGTCGCAAAAGGAGTCGCACCAGATCAATTTCGGCATCAACAACATCATGGTCGGCGGCAAGGACGCGCAAAACGTCGACCAATCAAACGAGTTCTCGTACCTGATACTGCACGTCGTCGGACTGCTGACACTGTCCTCGCCGACGGTCTGTCTGCGGTGGAACAACGACACGCCCGACTGGATCATGGACAAGGCGATACGCACGAACGTCGAGACGCGCGGCGGTATTCCGCTGTTCGAGAACGACGAGGTCGTCGTCGAGAGCTACGTGCGCGACGGGATTCCGCGCGAGGAAGCGGTCACGTGGCACAGTCTCGGCTGCGTCTACCCCGCGCTGCCGACGCGCGCGGAACACTACGGCGCGGAGGGTATCGCCGCGTTCAACCTCGCGGGACTGCTGCACATGACGCTGCACAACGGGCGCGACATCAACGGCGAACTCACGGGGCTGAAAACGGGCGATCCGCGCGAGTTCACGACGTTTAACGAGCTGTACGAGGCGTTTTTCCTGCAACACAGGTTCCTGTCGCACCGCGTGTTCCGTCTCGGAGCCGTCGCGCGGCAAATCCAGCCGCAATATCTGCGTCTGCCGCTGCTGAGCGTCCTCGGACTGGACGCGAGTCTCGAACTCGGGCGCGACGTGCTGGACGCGCACCCCGACTATTCGCTGTACGGCGTGTCCGACCGCGCGATAATCGACGCCGCCGACTCGCTCACCGCGATAAAAAAGCTCGTTTTCGAGGACAAAACGCTCACAATGGCGGAACTGCTGACCGCGCTCGACGCGAATTTCGACGGTTACGAGGACGTTCGCGCGCTGTGCCTGAACGCTCCGAAGTACGGCAACGCCGACAATTACGCCGACAGCATGGTGCGCGCCGTGTCCGACCGCTCCGCCGCGATTATCAAGGCGTACGACAACGCGCCGTACCGCCCGTTTATCATCGCGCGCGAGGGTCTCGCGTGGCACTACTACGGCGGTCTCGGCGTCGGCGCGCTGCCTGACGGACGGTACGCGCTCGAACCGCTCGACGACGGTGCCGCGTCGCCCATGCGCGGTGCCGACGTGAACGGACCCACGTCGGTGCTGCTCTCCGCGATTGCGTCGGGCTTCTCGGACGTGAGCTACGCGTCGGTGCTGAACCAGAAGTTCTCCGCGTCGATTTTGGAGGGCGCGGACAGCGTCGAAAAGCTCATCGCGTACACGCAGACGTACCTGCGCGCAGGCGGCTCGCATATCCAGTACAACATAGTAGGCTCCGCCGAACTGAAAGCCGCGAAAATCGAACCCGAGGAACACAGCGATTTAGTCGTGCGCATCGGCGGTTTCTCCGCGTATTTCGTGCAACTGTCAAACGCGATTCAGGACGACGTGATATATCGCAGCGAGTTTAGTTTGTAAGAGGCGCGAGGGGACGTTGGACGGGGAACAAACCCCCGCCGACTGCGGTCGGCACCCCCTTTCCGAAAGGGGGCGAGGACGATGGACGTTTGGACGGTGGACGGGCGATTGTTAATCGCCCCTACAACCCGTTATCCAACGTCCCCGCAACCCTCGTCCAACTCTGCCCCCTTTCGCAAAGGGGGTGCCGCTCGCAAGCGGCGGGGGTTTGCCCCTCGTTTCCCGTCCATATCCGTTATCTATTATCTACCATAAAGGAGCTTTTTATATGAAATATCCGCACTTATTTGAGCCGCTCGCCATTGGTTCCGCGGTGTTCCGCAACCGCATTTTCAGCTCACCGCAGGGTTACTACAACGTCGCAAAGGACAATCTGCCGAGCCTTGACGAGGTCGCCTACTACGAGCGCAAGGCGCGCGGCGGTTTCGCGTCCGTCACCGTCGGCGACTGCATCGTCGAGGACGAGACGGGTACGCACTACCCGTTTCTGCTCCGTTTGGAAGATCGCAGTACGCTGCCCGGTCTCGCCGCAATCGCGTCAGGCGTGACGCGGCACGGTGCCGTCGCGTCCGCCGAGCTGAATCACGCGGGCATGTACGCGCGGTTCGTGAAGTATCCCGACGGCAGCGTCTACGGCGCGGACTCGATGAAAAACGCCGCCGCGTCAACCGTTCTCGGCGGCAACCTGTACGGTCCCGTGTACATCGAAAACGGCAAGTACGGCGAGGTTTTGGAGATGCCCGAGGAGATGATCCTGCGCATCATCGACAAGTTCGGCAAGGCGGCGGCGTGGGCAAAATCGGCGGGCTTCGGCATGGTCACGGTACACGGCGGTCACGGTTGGCTGCTGAGCCAATTCATGTCGCCGACGGTCAACACGCGAAAAGACCGCTGGGGCGGCAGTTTCGAGAACTGTATGCGTCTGCCGCTCGCCGTCATCGAGAGTATTCGTAAAAATGTCGGCAAAAACTTCCCGATTGAGTACCGTTTTTCGGGTTCCGAGGCGAGCGCGACGGGGTACGACATCGACTACGGCGTGAAGTTCGCACAGGCGATTGATGGCAAGGTCGATATAATCCACGTCTCGGCGGGCGACCACGAGGACGACCACTCGATCGTCATAACGCACCCGAGCATGTTCATGGAGGACGGCATCAACGTCAAGTACGCCGCTGAGATCAAGAAACACGTCAAAACCCCCGTGGCAACCGTCGGCGCGCTCACCGATCCCGAGATGATGGAGGATATTATCGCGTCGGGTCGCGCGGATATCGTGGAACTCGGGCGGCAGTCCCTCGCCGACCCCGATCTGCCGACGAAAGCGCGCACGGGGCGCGAGGACGACATCAACAAGTGTCTGCGCTGCAACACCTGTCTCGAACACACGGGCAGTATCCGCAGTTTGCGCTGTGCCACGAATCCCGAGATAGGGTTCGAGCGCGACGCGAAGATTCCGCGCCCTATAACGGAGCGCAAGCGCGTTCTCGTCGCGGGCGGCGGCATAGGCGGTATGCAGGCGGCGATAACGGCGGCGGAGCGCGGTCACGAGGTCATACTGTGCGAAAAATCGGATAAACTCGGCGGCGTTCTGCGCTGTGAGCAGGACGTGCCGTTCAAAAAGCGGCTGCACGAGTATCTCGACCGTCAGGCGCGGCGTATCGCGAAAGCACCGATAGATTTACGGCTGAACACCGAGGTCACGCCCGAACTCGCGCGTTCGCTGAACGCCGACGTGATATTCGCGGCACTCGGCGCGGTGCCGTCGATACCGCCGATTGCGGGCATCAACGGCGCGAACGTCACGGAGGCGACGGCACTGTACGCCGCACCCGAAACAGCGGGCGCGAACGTTGCGGTCATCGGCGGCGGTCTCGTCGGTATCGAGCTTGCGATCTACCTGAGAACGCTCGGCAAAACCGTTACGATCATCGAGCAACTCCCGACACTTGTGTCCGACGACGCTGGTATGCACCTGCTCGCGCACGATGAGCTGTTGCGTCAGCCCGACATCACGATACATCGCGGCACCTCGGTGACGGAGATCACGCCGAGCGGTGTCACGTGCCGCAACGACGGCGGCGAGTTCAAAATCCCCGCCGACACGGTGGTCATCGCGGCAGGTCAGTCACCGCGCCGCACCGAAGCCATCGCGCTGCACAATTGCGCGCCCGAGTTCTATCAGATAGGCGACTGCGTAACGCCGCACCGCATAATAACCGCGACAAGTCAAGCGTGGACGATAGCGCGGGACGTGTAGGCAATTGACAATTGACAGTTGACAATTAGGACGGGGATTGCGGTCTCCTTCCGCCGTCTGCGGACGGCACCTCCCTCTGAGAGGGAGGCAGATTGGACGGTGTTGCGTATATCTCTCGTCCAAAGTCTCCCTCACAGAGGGGGATGTCACGAAGTGACAGGGGGAGGACGCGCC
>JAISJJ010000069.1 GCA_031261585.1 Oscillospiraceae bacterium | reverse complement strand
GGCACCTCCCTCTGAGAGTGAGGCTTTTTTGGAACGCACCGTCCAAGCCTCCCTCATAGAGGGAGGTGCCGCCGAAAGGCGTCGGTGGGAGGTCACGTAACCCCCGTCCAACCCTTGCCCCCTTTCGGAAAGGGGGTGCCGCTCGCAAGCGGCGGGGGTTTGCCCCCGTCCTCTCTAACCTCTAATCCCTAACCTCAAACCTCTCGCTCAGAACATACAGCACCCGCTCCGAGACCTCGGTGCTCTTTGCTATCACGTCGGACGCGCGTATCAACGCCGCCTCGCACCGTGCCGCCGCCTCGATACTGCGCGACGCCTGTTCGAGCATCTGCCGCCGCGTTTCGAGCCACGCGTCGAGAAACTTCGGGATATATTTCAGCCCCAAACCGAGTATCACGAGCGCGAACAGTGCGGGAATCCCCACAGCTTTCGCCACCTCGACGAGTCCGTTCACCTCACTCATGCCGCCCACCTCATACCGCGAACCAGTTGAAGTTTATGTTGGCGACGTTCGTCGTTGACACCGTGAACCCCGTCGCGGTCGGCGTGACCGTGAAGATGTACACGGGCGAGTTGCTGCCCGTCCAGAGCGACGCGTTCATCGTCGCCCCCGAGGTCGGCGAAAAGACGAACAGCGCGGGCAACTGCGCCGAGCCGTTTATCGCCATCATCTGCACAACGCGCGGGCGGAACCCCAGCGTTATCGTTATCGGCGACGACGACGATGTGACGACCGCGTTTCCGAACTTCGGCATCGCGACCTCCGACGATTTGAGCGGTTCGAGCCGAGGATTCAGCAGTTGCCAGTACTCGCCGTCGTACACGAACAGGTGCGGCACGTTCGCCGTGACCATATCGGGCAGCGTCAACGCCGCGCCCGCGTACCGTATCGGTTTCGCGCCCGTGGCGGACACGTTCAGCGTCGGCGACACCGCCGTGTTCGTCTGCGCGAACGCCACGCGGACAATCGCGTCGGATACGAGCGTGAACCCCGCGATGGCGCACGTCTTAGCCGCCGCCGCACCGTCCGACGGCGAGACGCCGCCGTGTACAACGCGGTCGAGTATCTTCGCCAGCACCGCGTCGCCTGTCGCGCCCGTCAGACCGACGCGCGAGCCTATCGCGTCCGCAATCGCGATGTTCGCGCCCGTGACCGCGTCCGCGACGTTCGCGAACGCCGCGTCGTAGTCCGTCTCGGACTGTTTTACGAGAATCTGACCCGCCGTCCCGCCAGACGGCATGTTCCCCTGAGCGAGCAGCGCGTCCTCAACCGCGTCGAGCGCGGTCGCGAGCGAACCCGCGATCTCGTCGTTCACGTCGGGGATCAGCGTGTCGTTTATGTACGCTTTGATGGCGTTGCCGCCCTCGTCGAACTTCGCTTTCAGCTCCTCCGCGCCGAGACCGTCCTCGTCGTTAGGCTCGTCGGCAAGCGCGCCGATTATATTGAGATCACTGTCTATATTACGTATGGACATAGTTGATTGTTCCTTTCGCTTAATATTTACCGCCACAGAACGCAAGCAATTACCCGCGCCCCGAGTGTATTAATCGCCCGCGGCACATGTCGGATAACGCGCGGGCGATTAATAATCGCCCCTACAACCGTGTATCAATCGTTCCCGTCCCCGTACCCCCGTCCAACCCCCGCAATTGTTAATTGTTAATTGTTAACTGTTAATTAGCGAACTTCTCCCGCGTACCTCAGCCTGATATCCGCCGCTACCGCCGTCGCGGTTGACCAGTCGTCGCCGCTTTTCAGCACGAGCTGGTAGTAGCTGAACTTGCGCGCGGGGATTTTCAGACGCGTGACGCGTGGTTGTCGGTTCGTGTTGAAGCTCCAATGCCGAAAATCCGCGCCCGTGAACGTCGCGAGACTCGCGGCGACGGCGGAATCCACGGCGAACCCCGTCTTATCCGTGCGCACCGAGACGGAGAGACGGCTGTGCTGCTCGGGTTTCAGCGCGATATAGACGCGCCCCGAGTATTTGCGGCTGTAATCCTGCCCGAAACTCATCGCGCCCGACACCCACGACGCGTCGATACGCGCGCCGCCGTCCGAGCGGTACCGCTCCGATATCAGCGCGATATCGCCGCTCGGTTTCACGCCGTACAGCTCGCCGCCCGCCGCGATCAGCCGCTCAAAGTCGAAATCGCGGTAGACGTACCACGCGTCGGTGAGAAATCCGTTGACGACCGCCGTTCCGCCCGACAACACATAGTACTCGTAGCGGTACGGGTCGACGAATGTGCGCGCCGATTTGAGATCCATGCCGCCGAGCGTCAACGCGACGCGGGACGAGATGTGCGCGACGCTCGAACTGCCCGACCCGCCTTTCCACTCGTACACCGCGCCGTCGTGCAGCGTGCGCGGCGAGTTCATCGCGGTGATCGCCTGCCCCGCCGCGTCGTTGCCGATGGCGCGCGACAGCGGCATATGGTAGAACGCCGATATCACGCGGTCGTCGGCGAGCGTCAGCAGTCCGAATGTCACGGTGAACGCGCCGTCCGACTTGAACGCGTCGAGCTTCGTCCCGTGGCGCACCATCGACGTTATCGGCGTGTTGTCCACCCCGATGTGCAGGACGTTCAGCGCGGGAAAATAGTCCGCGCGCGATATCCCGTCGTAGTCCAGCCCCGAGTACACCGTGCGGTTCGACCCGTCGCCGTACAGGAACACGCGGTTGTCCGTCGCGCCGTTGAAAATCTCCGACCAGCGCATCGCCGTAACGCCGCCGCGCAGTGTGTTGGCGACGGTGTAGCCGATTTCGAGACTGTCCGTGCCGACGGCGGGCGCGGTAGTGAACGTCACCACGCCGCCCGCGAGATTGCCCGAATACGCGCTCGCGGCGTAATCCTCGCCCGTCGCGAGATTTTTCACGTAGTCGACGCTCGACAGCGAACCCTCGGGCAGTTGAAACACCTTCGCGGTACCCGTCGGCGAGAATCGCACACGACGCGCGCCCGTCAGCAGATTGACCTGTTCAAGCTCCGTGCCGCCGCCCGACGGGGGACACGACACGAACGCGAGCGGACGGTACCCCGTGACGTGAACCGCGTCGCCGCCGCCGTCCCACTCGACGTAATCGGTGCCGTTCATCGCGTACAGATTGCCGCCGAACGCGAAAAAGTGCGTCTCCGCGTCCGCCGTGAACACCTCGCCGCCCTCACAGCACACGGCGGCGGCATCGCCCGTCTCGGCATCAAATTCCCACAGTTTGCGGTCGGACGCGAACACAATCGCCTCGCGCCCCGCGATCTCACCGCGCCATATACCGCGTATCGCGCCCCACGCGCGGTCGGGCGGCGATATCACACGGTACCCCGGTCGCAGACGCAGCGCGCCGTCCGTCGTGACGCGGAAATTCGTCATCTCGCACGCCTCGCCCGACGCGAGCGCGGTCACGCCGTCGGGGTTCTCGTTCAGTCCGCGCCACCGTGAGACGCGGAACACGCTCTCGCCGCTCATACAGCGGCACCGTTCGGCGGTTCAAGCCCGCCGTACACGTCGGTGATCGGCTCGAATTCGCGCGGCGTCGCGGAACCGTACCGCGCCAGCGACTCCTGAAACTTGCGCTCCCAGAACGCCGCGACGGTCGGGTTCTCGTCGACCACCAGCCGCGCCGCGAGAGCGTAAGGCATCGCGGCGACGCACAAAAACTCGTCGAGCGGCACCGTGTCGTCGAGCGACGTGATCTTCGTCGGCACACCGCGCCGCCCGATAGCCGCCGCGTAGTCGTCCGACAGCGGATACAGCTCGTGGCACACCTGATTCGCCAGCGGCACAAACCGCAGTTGGTAAGCGCGGTTCTCGCGCCGCTCAGCCGCCCCGTCGCGCTCCGACAGTTCGTCCAGTATAGCCATAGTACTCTCAAAAACTTCTCTGACTGTTGTCATGTTGCAGTGCTCCTTATATATTCGCTTGTCCCGTCCCCCTACGGACGGGGGCGATGTCCACATCGCCCCTGCCGTGTCTATGACAAGGCTTACGGGACGGGGGACAAACCCCCGCCGCTTGCGAGCGGCACCCCGTGCAGAGGTTAGAGGTTAGAGTTGAGAGGTTAGAGCGGGGGACGTTTGGACGGGGGACGGGGGTCTCCCTCCGCCGTCTGCGGACGGCACCTCCCTCTGAGAGGGAGGCATTTTTGGAACGCGCCGTCCAAGCCTCCCTCTCAGAGGGAGGTGCCGCCGAAAGGCGGCGGTGGGAGTCCTCGTAACCCCCGTCCAACTCCGCCCCCTTTCGGAAAGGGGGTGCCGCTCGCAAGCGGCGGGGGTTTGCCCCTCGTCCCCCGTCCAACGTCTTACGTCCTAATTGTCAATTGTCCTAATTGTCAACTGTCAATTATCTCGTCCCCGCCGTGATCCCCGAGTTCAGCAGCCCCGCTTTGCTCGCGTAGGCGCGCACCGTCTGCCCTACGGCGAGTGCCACCGCCGCAGAATACGTCGCCGCTGTCGCGCTCGTCTTGGGGTTCGAGCCGTCCGTCGTGTACTTGATCGTCACACCCGAGGTGGTACTCGCGATTGTTGCGTTCGCGCCGCTCAGCGTGATTGTCGGAGCGGCGACACCGCCCGTCGAATACACGAAAATGCCGTCGGTTTTCGCGTCAAGCACGAACGAATCGTGGTAGAAACGGCACTCGCCTACGTCGCCGTCGATGCCGACGGGGTTCTTCTGAACGCGCATCGTTTTCAGCTTCATCGGGTCGGCCGTCGCGTCGCGGTGCTTGATGACGAACTGTACGCCGTCGGGCAGGTACACGTCGGGTACCGCGACGATCTCCATACCGTCGAGCCGACCGACGACGCCGTTCGCGATAGCGTCCTTACCGAGCGAGTCAATCGCCACGACCTCGGCGGCGAGCTTCGTTTGGATGTACACCGTCTCGGACACGAAGATCACGCGGTTGCTGCGCGGCACGAGGCGGTTCGACATCTCGCCCGACGCGAGCAGAATCTGCTCGACCGCCGTCGTTCTGGTCAGCGCGGCACCCGTCTTGGTGATACCCGCAAAATTCGCCCATTTGGCGAAGCGGTACTTGTCGATCACAGGCGTGCAGACCTCGTCCCAGTTGGATTTGAGCTGCTCGTTGCAGTGCTTGATGTTGAGCTGGTCGGCGTTCGTGCCGTGGTCGATCGAGAACGTGAACGCCTTGTCCTGCGTCATCGTCATGACCTGCCGCGTGTCGCCGAGTTCGCTCAGCGCGCCGAAACGGTAGCCCTCCGCGTCGCGGTCGTAATCGCCGAGCGTAGCCTTGTCCACCGTGTAGACGATGACGCTCTGCGCGCCGTCGAAGTCGAATTTGCGCCCCGCCCACTTCTCCGTGAACGACTGCTGACGAAACCGCTCCGCAATAAGCGGCGAATATTTGGTGGTATAATTGATAGCCATGATGTGTCTCCTTTTGTTGTTGGTTTGTGTGTATTCGTAGATGTTAGAGCGGGGAACGGGGGCAAACCCCCGCCGCTTGCGAGCGGCACCCCCTTTGCGAAAGGGGGCAAGGACGAGGGACGTTTGGACGTTTGGACGGGGGACGTTTGGACGGTGGACGGGCGATTAATAATCGCCCCTACGACCTATTATCCGACGCAACCGCAACCCCCGTCCAACCCCGCCCCCTTTCGCAAAGGGGGTGCCGCTCGCAGACGGCGGGGGTTTGCCCCCCGTCGTGCCCCCGGCCAACGTCCCCCGCGTCCCTAACAGTCAATTGTCAACTGTCAATTGTCAACTGTCCACTGTTTCTCAATCTCCTCCGTCACCAAGCCGCCGCCTGCGCCGTGGCGTGAGCCTGTCGTGAGTTTCGCGTTCTCGCGCTCCAACTCCAACTCGCGCACTTGCGCCCTCAGCGTCCTCGTCTCGTGCGCTCGGTACGCGTTCACGAGACTGCCGCCGCGCTCGACCTCCGCCCAGACGCTGTTCGGTATGGTGTTCGGATCAACGTCGGGGTACTCCGCGAGAAACGCCTTTGCCGACGCTTCACGCGCCGTGGTCTCGCGCGCCGATTCGGGTACCGCGCGGAGCCGACGCGCGCGCTCGGCTCGCACCCGCGATTTCGCCTGATCGAGCGGTATTCCGAGCTGTTTCGCCATCGCGTCGGCGCGCGTCTCGTCCGCATACTGCTCGGCGGTCATGCCGAACCGCGCGGCGACGGCGCGCAGCACCTCGGTCTGCTCGTCCGCGTCGGCGACGCGACGAGACAACTCGTCCGCGCGCTCGCGTATGCGGTCGTAGTCTCTGCCTTTCTGCGCGAGGGCGATCATCTCGTCGCGCGTGACCTCGATCTCCTGCCCCAAGTGCTTGATGCGGAACGTCTCGGGCGTTTTCGCGGGTTCCGCAGTGTTCGCGGTGATCCCGTCTCCCGATTCGTCGTCGGCACCGTCGATCGGCGCGTCCCAGTCGTCGGTCTCAGGCTCGGATTCGAGCGTCCAGTCGTCGTCTGTCGCGGGTTCGGTTAGCTCGGTGTCGTCGGTGTACTCGGTTGTCGTGGTCTCGTCCATTGTGATGCTCCTTTCCGCCATGGTGGGCGGTTGTGATAGCCGCGCGGTCACGCGACACGGGCGAATATACGAATTAAAAAGAGGAACGCAAGCAAAAAGAACAAAGTCACATGCGTCGTAGGGGCGTGTTCACCCGCCCTTTTGTGTCCCCCCCTTGTCATTCTGAGCGCAGCGAAGAATCCCCCTATTAATGCGCAACATCAAGGGGATTCTTCGCTGCGCTCAGAATGACAGGTAACTGACAGAACGATGCGCAAGGGCGGGTTGACCCCGCCCCTACGTTGACATTTGCAGAATCCCGCCGCCCACCCCGCGTTCCAACCTCTAACCTCTTATTTCTATTTTGCTATCAAAACCTACTCGCTTTTTTGTAATATTTCAGAAAACTTACCGCAGAACATTGACATAATGCCAAACTTGCGGTAGAATTATTGTGCGCGACGGTTGTGTGCGTTCACTCTCTGTGTCCGCGCATAATCGCGCTGTTACGATCCCCCGCAAGGGGATTGAACGCCCCTATGCGGGGATAAACGCCCCCGCGCAGTAAATACTACATGCTTACGAGCATTTTAAGGAGGTTGCCCCTATGCCTACCGCGAACCACTTCACTTCAATCGAGCAGATGGAGGCGGACACCGCGCGACTGCGCGAAACCGCTTGCGAGGTCTGCGCCGAGACATACGAGGATCGCGTAAAAGCCCAAACCCCGCACTGTAAATTCGGCGAGGACGGCATTTGCTGCAAAAACTGTTCCATGGGTCCCTGTCGTATCACGGCGAAGGCACCGCGCGGTATCTGCGGCGCGGACGCTCACGCCATCGCCGCGCGCAACTATGTGCGCAGCATCGCCGCGGGTACAAGCTCGCACTCTGACCACGCGCGCGAGATTCTGCACGTGCTGAAATCCACGAAACCCGAGGGTCCGTACGTCGTCCGCGACGAACAGAAACTCATCGGTCTCGCCACCGAGTGGGGCGTCGCCACCGTCAACCGCGACATCTACGATATCGCGCACGATGTCGCCGACGTCGGTCTGCTCGAATTCGGCAAGCCCGACGGTATCCAGCTCTTCACAAATCGCGCCACACAGGAGCGTCAGGATCTGTGGAAGTCCGAGGGTATTCAGCCCCGCGCCATCGACCGCGAGGTCGTCACCGCGATGCACATGACCCACATGGGCAACTCCGCCGACGCGGAAGCACTGATCCGTCAGGGTTTGCGCATGTCGCTCGCCAACGGCTGGGGCGGCTCCATGATCGGCACCGAGATCACCGATATCCTGTTCGGCACCCCGACGGTTCACACGACGGAGGGCAACCTCGGCGTGCTCGAACACGACATGGTCAACATCGTCGTCCACGGACACGACCCCGCGTTCTCCGAGATGGTCGTCACCGCCGCCGAGGATCGCGAGCTTCAGGAATATGCCCGCAGCAAGGGCGCGAAAGGCGTGAACATCGTCGGTCTGTGCTGCACGGCGAACGAGGTCGCGATGCGCCACGGCGTGCGCATGGCGGGCAACTTCCTGCAACAGGAAAACGTGATACTCACGGGCGCGTGCGAGATGATGTGCGTCGATATCCAGTGTATCTTCCCCGCGCTGCCCGCTCTCGCGCAGTGCTTCCACACGAAATTTGTCACCAGCTCGCCCATCGCGCGTATCCCCGGCGCGATCCACGTCGAGTTCCACCCCGACACCGCGTTCGAGCAGGCAAAAACTCTCGTGCGCGACGCGATTGACAACTATCAGAACCGCGACCAGTCCAAGCTGTTCATCCCCGAGACGAAACAGGTCGCCACGGTCGGCTACCCGACCGAGCAGATCATCAAACACCTCGACAACATCACGAACTCCCACGTGGACGAGCTTGGCTCGTACCGCCCCGCGATTGACGCGATCAAGGCGGGTGTTCTGCGCGGTGCCGTCGCGATAGTCGGCTGCAACAACCCGCGCGTGCGCCCCGACTACTCGCACTTCGAGATCATGAAAGAGCTGCTCGCGAACGACGTACTCGTCGTCGCGTCGGGCTGCTCCGCTCAGATGGCGACAAAGGCGGGTCTGCTGAATAAGGACGCGAAGTATATCTGCGGCGCGGGTCTCCGCCGTGTGTGCGAACTTTTGGACATTCCCCCGATACTGCACATGGGCGCGTGCGTCGATATCTCGCGTATGCTCCTGCTCGCAACGGGTATCGCCAAGGACTGGGGCGTCGGCATGACCGAAATCCCCGTAGTCGGTTGCGCACCCGAGTGGATGAGCGAAAAAGCCGTCTCCATCGCGAACTACGTCGTCTCGTCGGGTCTCGACGTGTACCTCGGCATCGAACCCCAAGTAAAGGGCAGCACCCAGATGATGGAACTTATCACCGAGGGTACAAAGAAAATCACAGGCGCGGGCTTCATCATCAATCAGGACCCGCACCAGCTCGTCAAGAACATGCTCGACGGTATCGAGGCAAAACGCGCACTTCTCGGCATCTAACAATGCGCTCCCCGACCGCAATTAACATTAACCGTTAACAACTGGGGACGCGGGGACGGACTCCCCCTGTCACTTCGTGACATCCCCCTCTGTGAGGGAGACTTTGGACGCGCAGGCGCGCTCCGTCCAACCCTGCCTCCCTCTCAGAGGGAGGTGCCGTCCGCAGACGGCGGAGGGAGACCCCGTCCAACCCCTGCCCCCTTTCGCAAAGGGGGTGCCGTCCGCAGACGGCGGGGGTTTGCCCTCGTCTAATTCCCGCAAACCCCGATACATACCGTCAATGCGTATGTGAACACGGAGGACAATACCATCAAAATCGCAATCACCGGCAAGGGCGGCGTGGGCAAGACTACGCTTGCCGCCGTACTCGCGAGACTGTACGCCGCGGACGGACACCCCGTCCTGTGCGCGGACTGTGACCCCGACGCGAATCTCGGACTCGCGCTCGGCTTCACGGAACCCGAACTCGCCGAGCTGATCCCGATATCGCAACTCACCGAGCTGATCGCCGAGCGCACGGGCGCGGACAAGGGCGGCTGGGGCGTGTTCTTCAAGATCAACCCGCGCGTGGACGATATCCCCGACCGATTCGCCATCGAGAAGAACGGCGTGAAGCTGCTCGCACTCGGCACCGTCGATTCGGGCGGCTCGGGTTGCGTCTGCCCCGAGAGCGTCATGCTCAAACGCGTGATGTCGAACCTCGTGATCGCGCGCGACGAGGTCGTGATCCTCGACATGGAGGCGGGTTTGGAGCATCTCGGACGCGGCACCGCAGATTTTGTCGATCGCTTCATCGTCGTCGTCGAACCCGGTGCGCGCAGTGTCCAGACGTACCACCAAGTGGAAAAACTCGCCGCCGACCTCGGCGTGAAACATGTCTCCGTCGTCGCGAGCAAGGTTCGCGGTGACGAGGACGAGACGTTTATCCGCGAACATATCCCCGCCGACGCGCTGCTCGGCGTGATCCACTGGTCGGACGATATCCTCGCCGCCGACCGCCGCGCCATCTCGCCCTACGACGTAGGCGGCACGGTATTGGACGACGTGCGAGCGATAAAAAATCGGCTCGACGCGTAAAAAACGCAATTACGCGCGCCGCACAACAAATGCGCGGCGTCCCCTACGGAAAATTTCCGCAACCCATAAAAACGCAATAAACAGGGAGGCTTGTTACCAATATGAAACTCTTATTCAATCGCGTATTCGACGGCGCGGCGGAGATGTACGCCGAAGCGGAAGCCGCGCTCACCGCCGCAATCGCGGAACTGGGCGAATCCGCACCCATGCGTATGCCCGACACGGCGTACCATCTCGCGTGTATCTACGCGTACTTAGGCCGCAAGGTCACGACACTCGCCGAACTGCGCGACGCTCTCGCCGACATCAAGTCGAAAATGACGTCGAACCCCCGTCTCGGCGACGTGTTCAGCTCAGGCATCGGCACCGCGCTCGCCGCCGAGGTCATCGAAGCCGTGAAGTACGCCCGCACACCCACGCCGTACGACGGCACCGACTATCACGGTCACTTCTCCGACGCTGAGGTGCGCGAACTCGGCGTGCCGCTCGTCACGCGCGATATCCCCGGTTTCGTCGTCGTCATCGGACCCGCGCCGAGTCAGGAGGAAGCGGTTGAACTGATCAAGGGCTATCAGTCGCGCGGTATCTTCGTGTTCCTCATCGGCGGCGTGATCCAGCAGGCACTCGCCGCGGGCGTGTCCATGGGCTTCCCGCTGCGCGTCGTCCCCGTCGGTGCTGATATATGGAGCGTCGGACACATCATCAGCGTCGTCGTGCGCGCCGCGATGATCTTCGGCAACGTCCAGCCCGGCGATTGGGAGGAGTTCAACGAGTACTCGTTCCACCGTATTTTTGCGTTCGTCAACGCGTATTCGCCCGTACCCGACATCACCGTCGCGTGCGGCGGCGGCGCGATAGCCATGGGCTTCCCCGTCATCACGAACGAGACCGAGGACATTCAAGTCGTCCCGAAATCACTGATAATTCAGGAGAATACGCGCGACTTCATCGAGACCTCGCTCGAAGCGCGCGACATCAAGATCAAGGTCACGAATATCGACATCCCCGTCGCGTTCTCGTCCGCGTTCGAGGGCGAGGTCGTGCGCCGCAAGGACATGCGCATCGACATCGACGGCAGCCGCACCGACTGTTTCGAGCTTGTGCGTATGCGCGAGTCTCAGGACGTTGAGGATCACAAGATCACCGTCATCGGCGACGATATCGACGCGTTTGAGGTCGGCACGAACATGCAGCTCGGCACCATCGTCGAGGTGTACGGCAAGGCGATGCAGTCCGACTTCGAGCCTGTTTTGGAGCGCAAGTTCCACACGTTCCTCAACTGTATCGAGGGTGTCATGCACACGGGTCAGCGCGACATGATCCGTATCCGTATCGCGAACAGCGCGTACGACGCGGGCTTCCGCGTCCGTCACCTCGGCGAGGTGCTGTACGCGAAGATCAAGAGCGAGTACGACACCGTCGTCGACAAGGTTCAGGTCACGCTCATCACAGACCCCGAGAAACTCAAAGAACTCCGCGCCGAAGCGAACGTGTCCTACGACGCACGCGACGCGCGTCTGAAATCCCTCACCGACGAGAACGTCGAGGTGTTCTACAACTGCATAATGTGCCAGAGCTTCAGCCCGTCGCACGTGTGCGTCGTCACGCCCGAGCGTCTCGGTCTGTGCGGCGCGGTGTCGTGGCTCGACGCTAAGGCGACGAACGAGCTTGACCCCAACGGTCCGTGTCAGGTCGTCACGAAGAAGCGCGTCATCGACGAGAATCTCGGCTCCTACGAGGACGTCAACGAGTCCGTGTTCAAATACTCGCACGGCGCGCTCGAAAAGGTCACGCTGTACTCGATTCTCGAAGACCCGATGACCTCCTGCGGCTGCTTCGAGTGCATCTGCGGCATCGAGCCGATGACGAACGGCGTGTCCATCGTCAACCGCGAGCATACGGGCATAACCCCGCTCGGTATGACGTTCTCCGAGATGGCGTCCATGACGGGCGGCGGCGTGCAGACACCCGGTTTCATGGGTCACGGCAAGCACTTCATCGCGTCGAAGAAGTTCTTGAAAGCCGAGGGCGGCATAGCGCGCATCGTGTGGATGCCCGCCGACCTGAAAGCCCAGCTCCGCGACAAGCTCAACGACTCCGCGCAGGAACTGTACGGTATCGAAAACTTCGCCGACCTCATAGGCGACGAGAACACCGTAGCCGACGGCGACCCCGAGTCCCTCATGAACTTCTTAGCGGAAAAAGGACACCCCGTGTTGGAGATGGCACCGCTGATGTGATGTCAATTAACAGTTGACAATTAACAATTAACAGTTAAGGACGAGGGTTACGGCTATGCCGTGACCCTCGTCCTTGTTTTGTGTTGCGGCGCACTTTTCGGGGACGGGGGGGCAAACCCCCGCCGACTGCGGTCGGCACCCCCTTTCCGAAAGGGGGCGAGGACGATGGACGTTTGGACGGAGGTCTCCCTCCGCCGTCTGCGGACGGCACCTCCCTCTGAGAGGGAGGCTTTTTTGGAACGCGTCGTCCAAG
>JAISJJ010000052.1 GCA_031261585.1 Oscillospiraceae bacterium | reverse complement strand
CGCGCTCCGCCTGTTCACGCGCACCGCGCAGCAACTCGTCGATATCAACCCCCGCAATAGCTATCGGCACCAATCCCACGGGCGACAACACGCTGTACCGCCCGCCGACGTTTTCGGGAATATCAAACGTCCGCGCACCGAGCGTCTCCGCAAATCGGCGCAGTGGCGACTGTTTCGGCTCCGTGATTACAATCAGATGCTCGCGCGCCGCGTCGCCGTGCCTCTCCTGCAAAATCGGCACGAGGAACCGCGTCGCAACCGTCGTTTCGAGCGTCGAACCCGACTTCGAGATCACGATTACGGTGATGTTCTCGTATCCGAGCAATGCGTACAGCAACCGCGACATTGCCGTACCCGACAGGTTGTCGCCGCACCAGAAAAATTTCGGCACGTCCGCAACGCCGAGCGCGTCGATGACCGCGCGCGCTCCGAGACTGCTCCCTCCCGCACCCGCGACGATCACAGCGTCGGACGCTCGCCGCACACTGCCCGCAACGTCGATAATATGCCGCAGATGCTCGGTTTCATACGGCAGCCGCACCCAACCGTTCATCGGGTGGGTGCGGAGCTTTTCGCGCACCTGTTCTGCGGCGATTTTGTCAGGCTTCGGTGTCGGCGCAATGCCCGAATAGTCGATCTTTATCATGTTAACCCCTTTGTGCGATTATTTTTAGATGTTGCGCGCTGTGGTGTTTCACAACGTTTCGGTTTTCGCTTATGCGTTATGGTTTGCGTAGGGGCGACCCTGCGTGGTCGCCCTATATTAATACGTTTAGCACGACAGGGCGACCACATAGGGTCGCCCCTACACAAAATTCAACATTTGCGTCTGTATCTGTGGTTCAGCTCGTCAAACAATGCGCAACACTCGTCCAAATTGTCAACTGTCAATTGTCAACTGTCAACTGTCAATTGGCGTTGTGAACAACATGCCGAACATGCGCGCGAATATCTCGAAAATATTCAGTCTCTCGGAACTCTGCGTCGCGAGGAGTTGCACCTCGCCGATTGTGCGGTCGCCCGCCGTTATCAGTACGCGCCCCACCACGTCGCCCTCCTGCACGGGTGCCATGAGCGACGGCGCGACATCGACGTACCGCACGACGCTGTTCGCGATCTCACGCGGTATGAGGATTCTGCCCGTCACGGCGGGTTCGGGCTGGACAAAGCCTTGTTTTCCAAGCTCTACGGGTATCGGTTGAAGCACCTCGTCGGGTCCTGAGTTGATGAGCGTGTAGTGCGCGAACGCGTAGGTGAGCAACGCGCGCGCGGACTCAAACCGCGCCTTGCTCGTCGCGTCGCCGAGCGTCACGGAGATGTACTCAACCCCATCGCGCATCGCCGTCGCGGACAGACAGTAACCCGCGCGGGAGGTGAACCCCGTTTTCAGCCCCGTCGCGCCGTTGAAGTAGCGCACGAGTTGATTCGTGTTCGCAAGTCCGAACGCGCCGTCACGCAGCGAATCCGTCCAGATCGTCGTGAACTCCTTGATCGCGTCGTGGCGGATCAGTTCGCGCGACATGAGCGCGATATCACGCGCCGTCGTGTAGTGTTCGGTGTTGTCAAGCAATCCCGACGCGTTCGTGAAGTGCGAGTTCGTCATGCCGAGATCATTGGCGCGGGCGTTCATCTGCGCGGCGAACGCCTGTTCGGAACCCGCGAGATGTTCCGCCATCGCAACCGCCGCGTCGTTCGCGGACGAGATGACGATGGCTTTCAGCATGTCGCGCACGGTGAGCTGCTCACCCTCTTTGAGGAACACCTGTGAGCCTCCCATGCTCGACGCGTACTGCGACGTTGTGACCATGTCGTCGAGCGCAATACGCCCCGAGTCGAGAGCTTCAACGATCAGCAACTCCGTCATGACCTTCGTGACGGACGCGGGTTCGCGCTTCTCGTCGGCGTTTTTCTCGTACAGTACCTCGCCAGTCTCTTTCTCGATCAGAATCGCGCACGGCGAGGACACGTCTATCGCGCCGCCTGCCACCGTCTCCGTCGACAGAAACGCTTCCGCGTCAACGTCGAGATCGTCACTCTCCATCGTCAGCTCGGTGTCATTCGGCACCTCGTCTCCCGCGGCGTACGCGCGCGACGGTGTAAAGCACATCATCAGCAGTAAAAATACGGCAATATATCGTTTCATACAGCACCTCCGCAACAGAATACGCCGCAAGGTGGACAAATATGACGAGTTATCATACCGCATTTTTCGCTCGTTGTCAATATTTACAACAATTTGCGCGCGAATTTCGTGGAACACTACTCAAAACACACCAAAGGAGTTCCCATGCGCAAAAAATATTCCGCGCTGCTGCTGTCGCTGCTCATTGTGCTGTCCTCGTGCGGCACCTCGCCGACGCGCACACCCGAGCCGACGCCCGACCTCGTGGACTACGGCTATAAACGCACCGTAAAGCCCTCGGAATACACGGATATACGCTACAACGAGTGGGATATTACGGCGGCGGTGAGCGCGACGGAAAAGCAACCGTTGCGGCGGCACACGCTGATGATCTACATGAACGGCTCCGATTTGGAGAGCGACACGGGTGCCGCAACGCGTGACATACGCGAACTCACGAAAGCCGAAATCGACACGGCGCAACTCAACATCGTGCTGTTCACGGGCGGTGCAAACCGTTGGGGAAACAACGCGATACCCGCCGACGAGTGCGTGATATCGCGTATCGCAGGCGGCAAATTGTCCGAAATCGCGGGTGTCGGACAGCGCAACATGGGCGACGCGGGTACTCTCTCGTCGTTCGTCAAGTACTGCGCGGACGCGTTCCCCGCCGACGCGTTCTCGCTCGTGCTGTGGGATCACGGCGGCGGCACAATCGCGGGTTACGGCGACGACGAGCATTTCCGCGACGGCAATCTGACCCTGCGAGAGTTGGAGTATGCGTTCTCCAAGGCGGAACTCGCCGAAAAACCGCTCGAATTGCTCGGTTTTGACGCGTGTCTGATGGCGAGTGTAGAGACAGCGGTCGTCGCGTCGCCGTTTGCGCACTGTCTCGTCGCGTCCGAGTCTCTCGAACCGCATAACGGCTGGGATTACTCGGTTTTTCGCAAACTCGGCAAGCATCCAGACATGCCGCCCGAGGAACTCGGACACGCGATAGCCGACGCGTTTCTCAATTCGGGCGGCGCGTTTCCGCGCGAGGAGTACACGCTGTCGGTTATCGCGCTGAACGAGGTCGAGAACGTCATGGGCGCGCTCGGACTGCTTGCGGCGCAATGTGAAACCAAACTCTCCGACGCGGCGGGCTTCAAAAAAATCGCCGACGCGCGCGCCGAGACGCGCTCCTTCGGCGACGGTGAACCCGACAACCCCGCCGCCGACATGGTGGACATTCTCGACCTCGCCGCGCGGCTTGACATGACGTTCCCGAAGGAATCCCGCGCCGTGCGCAACGCGCTCACCCGCGCCGTCGTGTACTCGCGCTCGAACGCGGACAAACCGCTCGGCGGGCTGTCGTGTTATCACATTTTCGGCAAAAATACCGAGTCGGCGCAGGCTCTCGCCGTGTACCGCGATCTCGGTATGATCGGCGCGTACACGCATTATCTCGAAGCGTTCGCCGCGAAACTGTACGGCGAGGACTATAAACACGCCGAGGTCGCCACGGTCAGCGCGACTGTCGGCGGCGTGAAAACGCAGATGTACGAAATCGGCGAACCGAAAGGCGGCGTACTGTACGCCGCGTCCGCCACGGTCAACGGTGCGGACTGCGAACTCGTGATCTACTTCGACGACGGCGCGAAACACGGTCACGCGCTCGGCTATCGCCGCCGTGACGGCTGGCTGATCCAAAAAGGTTGCGACAAGTTCAAAAAAGACGACAAAGTCGCGGTAAACGGCACCGAGGTCAAGATTGAGGGTGAGGATAGCACGGTGGGTGTGGACTTGTAACGAAAAATAGATACTGCGGCTCGGAGTAGTTGTTAGCGCGAATTATGTGTTGAGCATCGCGTGTCTCGCGTCCTCGTAGGGGGCGATGTCCACATCTCGCCTGCTGTCATTCTGTACCGTCTTTGTCATTCAGAGCGAAGAGAAGAATCTCATGTGCGCGACTTGCGGTTACTCTGTCATTACACGCGCTAAGTGCCGCGCTGCGGCGCGGTTGCGCGTTGCATGTCGTCTGCGGACTCCATCTGAGCCCGCGAAGAATCCCCTTGATTAACGATTCATCTTGCGGTTTCACCGCAGAAGATGCTCTGCGTTTCGCTAATCTGTCCGCGCTCGCCGCGCGGCGTTACTTTCTTTCGGGAGAAAGTAACCAAAGCCCGCAGGGGGTTGCGACCCCCTTGACCCCGAGTTCACCGCGCCCTTCTCGCTTCCGTGAGACGCGCGAACGGCAGCGGTGGCGATGGTGGGCAAAAACCGCGACTTCCTTTAACCGAGAACGGCAGTATTTGCGGAGTTCAGGTCTAATCACTCCAAAACCAATAGTTCCTGCTTCGCTAAGGCGCGAAAAATGCGTCACGTCACAGCAAAAGACACTGCGGCTCGTTTTGCTGCCGCACATTGGTGCGTGTCATGGTCTCGGTTTCCATACGCAACCAACGTCCAACCCTTGCCCCCTTTCGGAAAGGGGGTGCCGTCCGCAGACGGCGGGGGTTTGTTCCCCGTCCATATCTGTTATCTGTCAAGTGGTCGCCCTGTTTTGGTCTGCATACGGGTTCAACTCGTGATGCGCATTGTTAGTGTATCTGATTAGCGCGTATTCTCAAACCCTCTACAAGCACATTTGCGATCTCATCAATTACGGACACGTCTGAATTACCGTTAACGCACAAGTAGTTACCATACAGAAAATCCTCAACGAAGAAAAAGCGAACACCCGCTTTTGAAAGCTCGGATATTCTTTCATAAATCACAAAATCATCGGAGATAACCTCACACTCGCAGTGATTTCGCATAATATCGAGCATTATGTCGAAATCGTCAAACATCTTAAAGTCTTTGTGGACACCAACGTATATTAAGGTTGCGCCTGATTCATTTCTGCCTTTCGATAGGAAAAAATCCACAAAACCACCCCCTCACTCTATCCCGAAAAACCGCTTGCCGTTGCGCGTCGTGGCTTCCGCTAATTCCTCGACTGTGATACCGCGCGCGTCCGCGATTTTGCGGGCTGTGTGGATCAGCATCGTCGAGTCGCACCGCTTGCCGCGCAACGGGTCGGGCGCGAGGTACGGCGAGTCTGTCTCGAGCATTATGCGGTCAATCGGCACACGCGCCGCAACGTCGAGTGCCTTGTTCTTTTTGAACGTCACGACACCCGTGAACGACAGCATCCACCCGTTGTCAAGTACGCGTTTCGCAGCGTCCCAATCGCCTGAAAAGCAGTGGACAACGAGCGGCAGATCGCGGTAATCCGATAAAATCGTCATCACGTCCTCAAACGCCTCGCGTTCGTGTATGATCACGGGCAGGCGCACGTCGCGCGCAAGCTCCAACTGCTCGCGGAAACGCGCCTTTTGCACGTCACGCGGCGAGAAATCGTAGTGGTAGTCCAACCCGATCTCGCCCACCGCGACGGCTTTCGGGCGGCGGAGCAGGTCGCGCAGTACGTCAACCGTTCCGTCGTCCATCTTCTCCGCTTCGTGCGGGTGAACGCCAATCGCGGCGTACACGAAGTCGTACGTTTCCGCGATCTCCAAGCCGCGCCGCGACTCGGCGACACCCGAACCCGCGTTAACGATCAGTCCGACATCGTGATCCGCCATTGAGCGCAACAGGACATCGCGGTCGTCGTCGTACCGCTCGTCGTCATAGTGCGCGTGTGTGTCAAAAAACATTTGCCGCTCCATAAAAATAATGCTTGCAATTTGTCGCAAGACGTGGTATAATTTATGAGTTATTTATCAATTTCGGCGAAACCGCCTATACTTTACTAACTTTTCGGGGGTACTCCATGAAAACAGCAATCATCATCGTCGACCTGATCGTCGCGCTCGCGCTGATCGCGGTCGTAATCCTGCAATCGGGCAAGAGTTCGGGTCTCGGCAGCGCGTTCGGCGGGTCGGACACGTTCTTGTCGAAGAACAAGTCCAAGTCGCTCGACTCGCGCCTGTCACGCGCGACAAAATGGGTAGCGACAGCGTTCATCCTGCTCACAATAGTACTGAACATAATATAACGGCAATTAACAGTTAACAATTAACAATTAACAATTGAGACGGGGGTTACGGCAATGCCGCAACCCTCGTCTTGTTCTCGCAACTGTTAATTGTTCATTGTTAATTGTTACTTATCACGACGCCCTGCGGTGTTCCTGACAGACCCGCCGCGTTCATCTCGTCGTAGTCTATGTGCATATACGTCGCGTACTCGGGCGATACGCGCGCCACTACCTCGCCAAACGTCAGCGCGCGATCTCCGTCAATACGCACCGACACGACCTGATGGTCGGACAGCCCGAATTGCGCCGCGTCCTCGGGTGTCAGGTGAATGTGACGCTTTGCGATGATCACGCCCTCGGCGATATCGACCTCACCCGCAGGACCCGTGAGTTTCGCGCCGGGACTGCCCGCGAGCACACCGCTCTCGCGCACGGGCGGGTTGAATCCGAGCTTTGTCGCGTCTGTGAACGACAACTCGACCTGATCCGCCTTGCGGCACGGTCCGATAATCGACACCTCGGTCGACCCCTTGGGTCCCGTGACGGTGACTTTGTGCGGTGTCGCGAATTGACCGGGCTGCGACAGATACTTCTTGACTTCAAGCTCGAACCCCTCGCCGTACAGCGTGTCGAGCGTTTCGCGCGTCACGTGACAGTGTTTGCCCGAACCCTCGATTGTTACTTTGATTTCCGCCATTTTTGTCTCTCCTTAAATGTAATATTT
The DNA here is from genome assembly GCA_031261585.1 of Oscillospiraceae bacterium. GTDB lineage: Bacteria > Bacillota > Clostridia > Oscillospirales > Oscillospiraceae > JAIRRO01. The sequence goes on along the minus strand of JAISJJ010000052.1, from coordinate 666 downwards.
TCACGGATCGATGTCGCCATCGACCCCCACGGTCGCTATTCCGCAGTTGATAACCTCGCTCGCACCAGCCGTCAGTTCGCGCACACGCTCGGTGAACGCGCCGACGCGCTCCGCGTCGAACAGCGCGGTGAATGTGACGTTTTCGGCGTAATCCGCGCTCTCGACGGTGCCGCCGAGCGACGTTATCTCGAATTTGACCTTTGCCGCAATCGAATACGGCACGGCGACGCTCACACGGTGCTTCGTGACGTAAAGCCGCAGATTTGACACTTCGAGCGCGCCTTTCGCCGCCGCCGTGTACGCGCGCGCAAGCCCACCCGTTCCGAGCAGCACGCCGCCGAAATAGCGCGTGACGATTACCGCGCAACCGCGCACGTTCTCGCGCCGCAACATCTCGAGAATCGGCGCACCCGCGGTACCCGACGGCTCGCCGTCGTCCGACGAGCGTTCTGTACCGTCGGGCAGGACGTACGCCCACACATTGTGCCGCGCATCGCGGTGTTTCGCGCGAATCTCGGTCAGGCGCGCGCGGAATCCGTCCTCGGTCTGCGCGCTGAAACACAGCGCGATAAACCGCGAACGCTTCTCGGTCAGCTCAAAAACGCCGTCACCAGTCGGCGCGAAAAAACGCAAATCACGTTCCATGGGTATATTGTACCGCATTTC
>JAISJJ010000012.1 GCA_031261585.1 Oscillospiraceae bacterium | reverse complement strand
GGGGTGCCGTCCGCAGACGGCGGGGGTTTGCCCCCGTCCCCACTCTAACCTCCGACCTCTAACCTCTAACCTCTACACGCAGGGGTTTACAAACTCTCAAAAATGTGCTACAATAGCTGAAATCCAAACAAACCACAATCCAAATCACATCGGAGGTCTCCATGATATCCGACAAAATGCTGCAACTGACGCAGAACAACTCCGTAATCCGCGCGATGTTCGAGGAGGGAAACCGTCTCGCCGCCGAGTTCGGGCGCGAGAACGTGTTCGATTTCTCGCTCGGTAACCCGAACTTCCCGCCGCCCGACGCGGTGCGTGAGGCGATCATCGACGTGCTGAACACGGTGCCGCCGACCGAGATTCACGGGTACATGTCGAACGCGGGCTATCCCGAGGTGCGCGCCGCCGTCGCGGACTCGCTGAACCGACGTTTCGGCACCGAGTACGACGCGCGCGGCATCGTCATGACCGTCGGTGCTGCCGGCGGACTGAACGTCGTGCTGAAAACGCTGATAAATCCGGGCGACGAGGTGATCGCGCTCGCGCCGTACTTCGTCGAGTACGGCAATTACGCGCGAAACTGGGACGGTGCGCTCGTCGTCGTTCCCGCGAACCCGCCGACGTTCCAGCCGAACGCCGACGCGCTGACCGCCGCGATAACGGAGCGCACGAAAGCGGTCATCATCAACTCGCCGAACAACCCCACGGGCGTGGTGTACACGCGCGAGACGCTGCAAAACCTCGCCGACGCGCTCACGCGCAAGTCGCGCGAGTACGGACACCCGATCTATATCATCGCGGACGAGCCGTACCGCGAGCTGAGCTACGGCACAGATGTGCCGTGGATTCCGAGCGTCTACCGCGACACGCTCGTGTGCTACTCGTGGTCGAAGTCGCTGTCGCTCCCCGGTGAGCGCATCGGGTACATAGCCGTCGCGCCCGACGCGGCGGACTACGAACTGCTGACCGACGCGCTCGGTATCGCGACGCGCGTTATCGGGTTCGTCAACGCGCCGAGCCTGATGCAACTCGCCGTCGCGCGCGTACTCGACGTTCAGCCGAACCTCGCGGGGTACGCCGAGAACCGTAAACTGCTGTACGACGGTCTCACCGCGCTCGGTTTCGACTGCGTGTACCCCGACGGCGCGTTCTACCTGTGGGTCAAAGCACCGAACGGCGACGACAAGGCGTTCGCCGCCGCCGCAAAGCAGTACAATATCCTGATAGTACCCGGGTCGAGTTTCGCGGGAGCGGGCTACGTGCGCATCGCGTACTGTGTCGCGAAATCGACGATTGAGGGTTCAATGGCGGGGTTTGCGAAACTCGCGGGGAAGTACGGGTTGTCGAAATTGACAAGTGACAATTGAAAATTGACAATTAGGACGGGGGACGAGGGACAAACCCCCGCCGTCTGCGGACGGCACCCCCTTTCCGAAAGGGGGCGGAGACGTTGGACGTAGGACGGGGGTCTCCCTCCGCTGTCTGCGGACGGCACCTCCCTCTGAGAGGGAGGCATTTTCAGAACGTACCGTCCAAGCCTCCCTCATAGAGGGAGGTGCCGCCGAAAGGCGGCGGTGGGAGTTCACGTAACCCTCGTCCAAACCACGCCCCCTTTCGGAAAGGGGGTGCCGTCCGCAGACGGCGGGGGTTTGCCCCCGTCCAATCGTCCCCCCGCTCTAACCTCTAACCTCTGCACGGGGTGCCGACCGCAGTCGGCGGTGTTTGCCCCCGTCTTTTTACCGCAGAATATCAGTATTTGGAAGGTGTCATCATGTCAGACGACAAAAAAATAATCCTATCGGGCATTCAGCCCTCGGGCAAGCTCACGCTCGGCTCGTATCTCGGCGCGATCAAGAACTGGGCGGAACTCGCCGACGAGTACGACTGCTATTACATGCTCGCGGATCTGCACGCGATCACCGCGCGGCAGGACCCCGCCGAACTGCGCCGCACGACGCTTGAACAGATCGCGCAGTACGTCGCGTGCGGGCTTGACCCCGAGAAGAACACGATTTTTATCCAGTCGCACGTCCCCGCGCACGCGGAACTCGGCTGGGTGCTGTCGTGCTACACGATGTTCGGCGAGCTGAGCCGCATGACGCAGTTCAAGGACAAATCCGCGAAGAACGCCGAGAACATCAACGCGGGTCTGTTCACGTACCCCGCGCTCATGGCGGCGGATATCCTGATATATCAAGCCGACCTCGTACCCGTGGGCGACGACCAGAAGCAGCACGTCGAGATTTGCCGCGATATCGCGCAGCGGTTCAACGGCATTTACGGCGAGACGTTCAAGATACCCGAGCCGTTTATCCCGAAAGTCGGCGCGCGCGTCATGAGCTTGCAGGAGCCTGAGAACAAGATGTCGAAGTCCGACAAGACGGCGGGCGGGTGTATCTATCTGCTCGACAAGCCCGAGGATATCCTGCGCGCGTTCAAGCGCGCCGTGACGGATTCGGACACCGTTGTGCGGTACGACCCCGCGAACAAGCCCGGCGTGTCAAATCTCATGCAGATTTACGCGGTGTGCGCGGGTAAGACGTTCGCGGAGATTGAAAACGCGTTCGCGGGCAAGGGTTATGGCGACTTCAAGACCGCCGTGGGCGAAGCCGTCGTTGAGACGCTGCGCCCGATACGCGAAAAAGCGTTGGAATTGCTCGGCGACAAGGCGTACCTCGAAGGCATATACAAAGCAGGTGCGGAGCGCGCCGCGAGAACCGCGAACCGCACATTGTCCAAGGTGTACAAAAAAGTGGGGTTCGTCGCAAAATGAACAACTTGACGGGCAGCACGATACTGCAACTGATCCTCGCGTTCGCCGCCGCCGCGGGTATCTGCGCCGCCGCGACACCGCTCGTGACGCGGTTTGCGCGCAAGGTCGGCGCGATCGACGTGCCGAAAGACGACACGAGAATGCACGACCACCCGATACCGCGTCTCGGCGGTCTCGCGATATTTATCGGGTTTCTGATAGCCGTCGTCGTGTTCGCGGACGTGTCAAAACAGGTGCAGGGGATTCTGCTCGGCGCGGTGCTTATCGTGATTATCGGCACGATTGACGACATCGTGACGCTGAAATGGTACGTGAAGCTCATCGTACAGGTCGCCGCCGCGCTGCTCGCGGTGTTCCACGGCGTCGTCATACACGCGCTGTCGAACCCGAACATCTTCTCGGTCAAGGAATATCTGTCGTTCGGCGGCACGGTGAAGATCGTCGTGACGACGGTGTGGATCGTCGGCATCACGAACGCCGTGAACCTCATCGACGGGTTGGACGGGCTGGCGTGCGGCGTGTCGGGCATATCGTCGCTGACGATGTTTATCATCGCGCTCGTCGTGTCCGATCTGAATGTCGCGGTCATCATGGCGGCGTTGACGGGCGCGTGCGTCGGGTTTCTGCCGTTCAATTTCAACCCCGCGAAGATTTTCATGGGCGACACGGGCGCGTACCTGCTCGGGTATGTTCTCGCGACGGTGTCGATCATGGGTCTGTTCAAATTTTACGCGATCATATCGTTCGCGGTGCCGTTCCTCGTCCTGGGACTGCCGCTGTTCGACACGACGTTCGCGTTTATCCGCCGCATCGCGAGCGGACACAACCCGATGCACCGTGACAGAGGTCACTTCCACCACCGCCTGATCGACCTCGGACTGTCGCAGAAGCAGGCGGTGTTCGTGCTGTACGCGATATCCGCCGTGCTCGGGCTTGTCGCGGTCGTCATCACGATGAACGGCGCGATGAAAGCGTTGATCCTCATCGCGGCTATCGTCGTCGCGGCGGCGGTGCTGTTCCTGATTCTGCGCCGCAAGCCGAAAGACGCGAAGAGGGACGACGACGAGAGCGATATCAAATGAGCGCGAAGAAACTCACGATAATCGCCGTCGCGGGTACGGTATTCGTCGCGGCGATGCTCATCATCTTTCTGTGGCTGCCGAATCTGCCGTCGGCACCGTCGGCGCACCCGCTGCCGTCCGCGAATCCGTCGCCCACCGCGACGAATCCGAACGGCGCGCTCGTCGAGTCGGTGACGATAACGCCCGAGAACGTCCGCGAGGTCGTAGCGACGCTGCGCCGCCCCGAATCGTACTCGCGCAATCTGCTGATCGAGAACTTCTGGGAGCCGAACGGCAGCGCGGTCTACAACCTCACCGTAGCCGTCGCGCGCGGCAGTATTCGCGTGCGCAACGCGGCGGCGGGCAAGACCATCATCGTGCGCGACGGCACCGTATACATCGCGTATGACGGCGATCCGCGCACGTACACCGCGCCGATATCGGACGCGGGTCTCGCGCGCGAGCTGGACGAGTACGCGATGATCCCGACGTACGAGGACATTCTCGACCTCGACACCTCGCAGATTCTCAGCGCGGAACTGCGCGCCGACCCCGCGACGTTCGAGCCGTTGATCGTCGTCACCGCGCGGCGCGGCGACCTCGGTTACGTCACCGAGTACACGGTCTCCGTGTCGCTCGGTCTGCTCGTCCGCGCCGAGACGTCGGACAACGGCGTCGTAGTGTCGCTGATGACGGGCGGCGGCGTGGATTTGGCGGAACCCGAAGCGGAAGTGTTCTATCTGCGACGGTGACTTGGCAATTAACAGTTAACAATTAACAGTTAACAGTTTACGTGGGTTGGACGGGAGTTGCGAGGACGAGGGGCAAACCCCCGCCGACTGCGGTCGGCACCCCCTTTGCGAAAGGGGGCGGGGTTGGACGCGCTCACTCGTCGTCCTCGTCCTCGTACTCATCTTCGTAGGGTTCGCGCTCGATGTAGGCTTCTTCTACATATGCGTCTTCGCCGCGCTGCTGTGCGTCTATCAGCAGTTCGATGGCATTTGCGACGCTTGCCGCGAGGTCAAAGTACATTTTTTTGTAGTCAGGCATGGTTAACTCCTTAAAACCTTTTTCTTACATTATAGTTGGATATCGTCTATAAGTCAATAGCCAATTTCCGTCTACGATATATTTATTCACTGAGAGGTGAACAAATATGTTGTACAGACGGATTCGAGATTTTCGTGAGGACAAGGACTTGCGCCAAGAGGATATAGCGCAGTATCTCCATTGCACCCAACGCAGTTACAGCCGATACGAGTGCGGCGAATCGGATATTCCCACAGATGTTCTCATCAAACTGGCGGATTTCCACAATACCACGATCGACTATCTTCTGGAAAGGACGGACTCGCCCGAACCGCTGCCGAAACCGAAGCGGCGGCGGTGACGCGTGAACACATGTACCGCATTGACATTTTGACGCTGTTCCCCGAAACGGTCGAGACCGTGCTGTCCGACTCGGTCATCGGGCGCGCGCGCGCGGCGGGTCACATCGACTTCCGCGCGTGGCAAATCCGCGATTACACGCTGAATCGCCAACATCAGGTCGACGACGCGCCGTACGGCGGCGGCAACGGGTGCGTCATGTACGCCCAGCCGCTCGCCGACTGCAAGCGCGCCGTAGAAGCCGACGCGGGGCGGAGCATACACACAATCTACCTGTCCCCTGTCGGAAAACCGTTCTCGCAACAGGATTCTCTGCGTCTCGCGCGCGAGTACGACCGCCTGATTCTCGTCTGCGGTCACTACGAGGGCGTGGACGAGCGGTTCATCGAGGAGTGCGTCGATGAGGAGTTGTCGCTCGGCGATTTCGTGCTGACGGGCGGCGAAATTCCCGCGCTTGCGCTCGCGGACTCGGTGTTTCGGCTCGTACCCGGGGTGCTCGCGAATGACGAATGTTTCGAGGACGAGAGCCACTTTTCAGGGCTGCTCGAATACCCGCAATACACGCGACCCGAAATCTGGGAGGGGCGCGCGGTGCCTGAAATTCTGCGGTCGGGCAACCACGCGGCGATTGCAAAATGGCGGCGGTTGCAGTCGCTGCTGCGCACAAAACTGCGCCGTCCCGACATGTTCGCGCGGCTGAAATTCGAGACAAAGCAGGATGTGAAGCTGCTGCGGGAGCTGGACGAGATGACGGCGGGAGACGAGGAATAGGCAAATAGGCACGAAAAGGGCGGGTACACCCCGCCTTTTTGCGTTGTGCCTAATGTCATGATTCACGGCACATCGTAGGGGCGGGGTCAACCCGCCCTTTGCGTGTGGCGAATGAATGCAAAAAGGGCAGGAAAACCCCGCCCCTACGTAAATGTCCTGTCGTTCTGAGCGAAGCGAAGAATCCCCAACTAATGCGCAACATCAGGGGGATTTCACTTCGCTCAGAATGACAGGGTAAAATGAGGGGCGATGAGGACATCGCCCCCTACGTCAAAACTATCGTTCTAACCTCTAACATCTCAAAAGAGCGGGTTGACCCCCGCCCCTACGTCAATGTGGAATCCAATCTCTGTAATTTTCTACAATCCCGATACCCGCATCGCGACCGACGCGAACACGGGCAGCGTCAGAATCGACAGCAGCGTCGTGAACGTCACGGCGCGCGCCGCCGTCGCCGTGTCGCGCCCGAACCGTTGCGCGAACATGCTCGTCATGCCCGCCGACGGTGTCGCGGCGAGGATCACGGTCGCGCAGTAGACGAGCGGCGGCGGCGAGAACAGGTGCAATATCGCGGCGGCAATCGCGGGAAAGATGAGTAATTTCAACGCCGCGAGGGCGTACAGCTCGATGTGCCGAAACAGCGAGAGAATGTCCGCGTCCGCCATCTGCGCGCCGATTATCACCATCGCGAGCGGCGTGTTCACGTCTGCCATGAAACCCACCGCGTTGCCGACCTGTTGCGGCAGCCGCAGTCCGAATCCGTACAGCACCGCGCCGATGGCGAACGCGATTGTGCCGGGATTCAGCACGACGCGGCGCAGGTTCGTCACGCGTGAACCCGTTGCCGCGTCTGCGTTTTTCGGGGTCATGAGCGCGACGCCGTGCGTCCACTGGACGATTGAGTTGACGATCAAAAACGCCGCCGCGCATATACCCGCGCCGTCGCCGAGCAGCGCGAGTACGAGCGGAAAGCCCATGAATCCGTTGTTCGAGTAGACGGAGCCAAAGCGCAAAACATCACGCGTGTCGGGTGCGCGTTTGGAAAATAACGGCAACCCGCCGACGATGCCGACGACGTAGTATATCACGCACCCGAGTGCTGAAAAGAGCATGGATTGCAACGCTTCCGCGCTGCGTTCGATCTGCATCGAGCGCACGATAAGGCACGGCGCGACGACGTATAACAGCAGAAACGTCATCGGCGAGATGCCGTCGTCTGACAATTTACGCCATTTACGGAGCGCGAACCCGATAGCCATCATGAGGAACAGCGTCGCGACCTGCCCCGCCGTCGTCAATAGTCCTGTAAGCACTGCAATTCCTAACTAATCGAGCGATTTTTCAAACAATTTGAACTCGAATAACCCGAATGTGGGGTCGACGCGAATGTCACCCGTGTCGACGTGCGTATAGCCGCACGACGTGTAAAGCATTGCGGCGGCTACGTTTTTGTGGTACGTGTCGAAGCGGATCGCGCGCTTGCCGAGTGTGCGCGCGTGCGTCTCGGCGTGGTCGAGCAGCGCGCGGGCGACGCTCAGACCCCGAAATTCGGGGTGAACCGCGAGACGATGCACGGTCAGAACGTCGCCGTCCGCCGCGTCGACGCGCCACGCAAAGTCGCTGTACGACTCGGGAATATTGCCGTCAAACGTAGCAACACCAACGATTTTACAGTCGCTCTCGGCGGCAAACAGCGTGCCGTCGGCGACATCTGCGACCACATGCTCGCGCGTCGGGTACATGCCGCGCCGCCACCCCGTGGACACCGCGGGTGCGGCGGCGAGAGCGTCGCACACCGCACCGAACAGCTCAACAATTTCGTCAATTTGACGAATCTCCGCGCGCCGTATCGTCAAATTCACCAAAACGCGACCTCTCGCGTCTCGATATCGTAAATCGCGCGCTTGATTTCAATGTCGCCCGACACCTCGGCGGCGCGCAACGCGGCACTCTCGCGGAGCCGCGCGACGCTGTTCTCGACGTTCAGCCGCTCCGCTTCGCGCGCGTTTCGCGAATCACAGATACCGTGCGCAACCTCGTGGACGAGTGCCGCGAGTGACTGCGGTGTCTCGCTTTCGTGGTGTTCCAGTGCCGCCGCTACGGCTCCGCAATGCGTGTGTCCGAGGACGACGACGAGCCGCGCGCCGAGGTGCGACGTGCCGTACTCGACCGTGCCGCGCTCGAACTCACCGACGACGTTGCCCGCAGTGCGCACGACGAAAATCTCGCCGATATCGCACCCGAACACGCGCTCAGGGACGACGCGTGAGTCGGAACACGTGATAACGACGGCATACGGATGCTGCCCGTTTTGTGCAAAATGACGAAGCGTCTCAATCGACGGTTCGGTAACGTCGCGATTGCCCGCGATCAGCCGATTCAGTGCGTCTGTCGGATTCATCGCAGCCCTCCAATGCTCGAAAACGCCGCGTTACCAAGGAATTTAGCGGTCGAGCCGAGTTGTTCCTCGATGCGCAGGAGCTGGTTATATTTGGCTACGCGGTCGGTGCGGCACGGCGCACCCGTCTTGATCTGCCCCGCGTTCAGCGCGACGGCGACATCCGCGATCGTCGTGTCCTCCGTCTCGCCAGAGCGGTGCGACACGACGGCGGTGTAACCCGCGCGGTGCGCCGTCGAAACGCAGTCGAGCGTCTCGGTCAGCGTGCCGATCTGGTTGAGCTTGATGAGTATCGAGTTCGCGACACCGAGGTCGATTCCGCGTTGCAAACGCTCGACATTTGTGACGAACACGTCGTCGCCCACGAGCTGCAATTTGCCGCCGAGACGGTCGGTGATCAGCTTCCAGCCGTCCCAGTCCTCCTCCGCCATGCCGTCCTCGATGGAAATAATCGGATAACGATTCGCGAAGTCCGCCCACATGTCGACCATCTCGGCGCGCGTGAGCGCGATACCGCGTTTCGGCATTTTGTACAAATCGCCGTCAAACCACTCGGACACGGCGGGGTCGAGCGCGATTTTGAAGTCGATATCGGGCTTGTAACCCGCCTTTTCAATCGCCGCGACGAGCGATTTCAACGCCTCCTCGTCGCTGTCGAGGTCGGGCGCGTAGCCACCCTCGTCGCCGACACCGCCGGGCGGCACGATATTTTTTAATGTATGGAACACCTCGGCGCACATGCGCAGCCCCTCGGAAAACGTAGGCGCGGCAACGGGTACGACCATGAACTCCTGAATATCGACGCTGTTCGACGCGTGCGCTCCGCCGTTGAGGACATTCATCATCGGCAGCGGTAACGTGTTCGCGGCGGCACCGCCGATGTAGCGGTACAGCGGCAATTTGGAAGAACTTGCCGCCGCTTTCGCGACCGCGAGTGAGACCGCGAGAATCGCGTTCGCGCCGAGCCGCGACTTGTTCGGCGTACCGTCGAGATCGCGCAAAAGGGCGTCGATTTCGCGCTGTTCGACCGCGTTGCGCCCGATAAGAGCCTTGGAAATCTCGTTGCGGACATTCAAAACCGCAGTTTGGACGCCCTTACCGAGATAACGGGATTTGTCGCCGTCGCGCAGTTCGGTCGCCTCGAAAATGCCCGTCGACGCACCCGACGGCGACGCCGCGCGCCCGAAACTGCCGTCCGCGAGCGTCACCTCGGCTTCGACGGTCGGATTACCGCGAGAATCGAGTATCTCGCGGGCGTGAACGTGCGCGATTAGTGTCTCTGAACTCATGATTACCTCCGAATTTGTGTAATATGACGAATGTATAAATGGGGTTTGTGCAATACGCCGAATCGCTAAATCAGCAGCGATTCGCCTGTCATGACGTCGGGTTTCGCTATACCTGATAATTCCAGTATCGTCGGCGCGATGTCTGCCAACCGCCCTGACTTCAATGCGTATTCGGCACCAATGAGGATCAGCGGTACGGGGTTCACCGTGTGAGCGGTCATCGGGTTGCCGAGCGCGTCCGTCATCTCCTCCGCGTTGCCGTGGTCGGCGGTGACGAGCGCGACACCGCCCGTCGCGCGCACCGCGTCGAGCACGCGACCGAGCGCGCTGTCCACCGTCTCCACAGCGGTGATCGCCGCGCCGAGCACGCCCGTGTGACCCACCATATCGCAGTTGGCGAAATTTACCACGTTCAGCGCGAACTCGCGGCTGAGTATCCGCTGAACCACAGCGTTTGCAACGCTCTCCGCGCTCATCTCGGGTACGAGATCGTACGTCGCGAACTCGGTCGGCGACGGTATCAGCACGCGCTCCTCGCCGTCGAACAACTCCTCACGCCCGCCGCTGAAAAAATACGTGACGTGCGCGTATTTCTCGGTCTCGGCGGCGCGCAGTTGGCGCAACCCTTGCGTCGCAATGACTTCACCGAGCGTCTGCATGAGCTGACGCGGCGCGTACGCGGGTTCGGCGATGGGAATCGTCTCGTCGTACTCCGTCATCGTGACGAATTTCAACGGGAACCACTCGCGGCCGAACGGCGCGAAGTCCTTGTCGCAGAACAGCTTCGTGAGTTGCCGCGCGCGATCGGGACGAAAATTGAAGAAAATCACGCCGTCGTTCGCGGCGATCTGCCCGCGCTCGTCGACGATCACGGGGCGCATGAACTCGTCGGTCACACCCGCGCCGTACGACTGCGCAACCGCGTCCACAGCGTCGGGAACGCGCTCGCCGACGCCGCGCACCATGCAGTCGTACGCCGCCTGAACGCGGTCCCAGCGGTTGTCGCGATCCATGGCGTAGTAGCGTCCCATGACCGTAGAAATCGAGTAACCGCAACGGTTGCACTCGTCACGCAACTCGGCGATGTACTCCTTCGCGGTACCCGGCGGCACGTCGCGCCCGTCGAGAAACGCGTGTACGTAGACGCGCTCCACACCGCGCCGCCGCGCCATGTCGAGCAGCGCGTACAGGTGCTTCGTGTGGCTGTGAACGCCGCCCGCCGAGACAAGCCCGAGCAGGTGCAGCGCGGTTTTGTGCAATTTGACGAACTCACACGCCGATATCAGAGTCTCATTCTCGAAAAACGCGCCGCTGTCGATGTCGCGCGTGATCTGCGACAGCGACTGGTAGACGACGCGCCCCGCGCCGATGTTCGTGTGTCCGACCTCGCTGTTGCCGATCTGACCGTCGGGCAGTCCCACGTCCTCGCCCGACGCGCTCAAAGTCGTGTGATTGCAAGACTTATACAGCGCGTCCAGCACAGGCGTGCGCGCACTCGTGACCGCGTTCGAGGGCGACGCGGGCGCAAGTCCGAACCCGTCGAGAATGACGAGCGTCACGCTTTTGCTCATTTGCCCACCGCGAGTTGCGACGCGATCTCTACGATTTTGCCGAATTTCACGGGGTCGAGCGACGCGCCGCCTATCAAACCACCCGAAATCTCTTGCCGCGCAAGGATTTCAGCGGCGTTATTCTCGGTCATCGAGCCGCCGTACAGTATCGGCGAACCCGCCGCCGCGATAGCGTCGGACGCGCTGAAAATCGCCTCCGCACCCGCCGCCGCATCCTCGGGCGACGCGACGCGCCCCGTGCCAATCGCCCAAATCGGCTCGTACGCGAATATCACGCACTCCAACTCCGACACCGAAAGTCCTTGAATCGCAGCGGTTGTCTGCCGTTGCAGCACCTCACGCGTCTCACCGCGCTCACGCTGTTCGAGCGTCTCGCCGACGCATATTATCGGTCGCAACCGCGCGTTGAGCACGGCGCGCGCCTTGCGGTTCACAATTTCGTCAGTTTCACCAAACAGCGCGCGGCGTTCGGAGTGTCCGACGATCACAAATTTCGCGCCTATATCGGCTATCATCGTCGCGGAAACCTCGCCCGTATACGCGCCGTCCGTGTATTCCGAGACATTTTGCGCGCCGAATAAAATCTTCGGTTTACCGAGTCTATCCGCTAACGCGGAGAGAAATCCGATGTGTAAAAACGTGGGGCATAGGACGGCGGTTACGCCTTTTTTCGCTTTGAACTCGGTCACAAATTTGGCTGAATTTTCGCCGTCCAGCACGTTCATTTTCCAGTTTCCTGCAATGATGTACTCTCTCATAAGGTAATATCCTCCAAGCACTCAATTCCCGGCAGCGTCTTGCCCTCCAAAAATTCGAGCGTCGCGCCGCCGCCCGTGGACACGTGGGTCATCGCGTCGGTCAGCCCGAATTGGCGCACCGCCGCCGCGCTGTCTCCGCCGCCGATAATCGTCACGCCGTTCGACTTTGCGAGTGCGTCCGCGACGGCGCGCGTCCCTGCGGCGAACGCATCGACCTCGAACACGCCCATGGGTCCGTTCCAGATCACGGTCGCGGCGTTCGCAATCGCGTCAACGAACAGTTCGCGCGACTTAGGACCGATGTCCAAACCCTCGTACCCGTCGGGTACCGCGTCGGACGCGCACGTTATCGGGTTCGTATCGCCGAGCGATTTCGCCGCCACGGTGTCGGGCGGGAGCAGGAGTTTCACGCCGCGCGACTTCGCTTTTTCGAGCATTTGCAGCGCGTAATCGAGTCTGTCAGGCTCGCACAGCGAGTCGCCTATCGTGCCGCCGAGTGCCTTGACGAACGTGTACCGCATCGCGCCGCCGATGATCAGCGTGTCGGCGATCTCCAAAAGCCGTTCGATGACCCCGAGCTTGTCGGATATCTTCTTGCCGCCGAGAATCGCGACGAACGGGCGCGCGGGGTCGGATATCGCTCGCCCTATAATTTCCAGTTCGCGGTTGACAAGCAGTCCCGCGACGCTCGGCAGATACTGCGACACCCCGACCGTCGACGCGTGCGCGCGATGCACCGCGCCGAACGCGTCGGACACGTACAGCTCGGCGAGCGACGCGAGTTCACGCGCAAATTCGGGGTCGTTTTTCTCCTCGCGCGCGTCGAAACGCAGGTTTTCGAGCAGGATAATCTGCCCTGATTGCAGCGCGCCCGCGAGTGACCGCGCCGATTCGCCCGTCACATCGGACGCCAACGGCACGTCGACACCGAGCAGTTCAGACAGCCGCACCGCGACGGGCGCGAGCGAGAGTTCGGGCGTGACCTTGCCTTTCGGACGACCGAGGTGCGAGCACGCGACGACAGCCGCGCCGTGTTCGAGCAGATAACGTATCGTGTCGAGCGACGCGACGATACGCGAGTCGTCGGTTATCGCGCCGCTGTCGTCCTGCGGCACGTTGAAATCGCACCGCAGCAGGACTTTTTTACCCGCAACGGAGATGTCCTCGATTGATTTTTTGCGTGTTGACATTAAAAAGCTCCTTGGTAAGATGTTAGAGGTTGGAGGTTAGAGGTTAGAGCGGGGGACGTTGGACGAGGGTCTCCCTCCGCCGTCTGCGGACGGCACCTCCCTCTGAGAGGGAGGCTTTTTCGGAACGCACCGTCCAAGCCTCCCTCATAGAGGGAGGTGCCGCCGAATGGCGGCGGTGGGAGTTCACGTAACCCCCGTCCAACCTTGCCCCCTTTCGGAAAGGGGGTGCCGTCCGCAGACGGCGGGGGTTTGTCCCCCGTCCCGTCCCCGTCCTGCGCACGTTGCTGAAAACAACACAGACGACCGATATACGGTCGCCTGTGCGTAAAGTAATCCCTAAAACTCCTCGATGGATCCGGCGAAGCTCTCCGCTTTACCGTGCGCGTCGTCGAGGTAGAACACCTCGTAGATGCCGTCGTCCGCCTTGTACATGCCTCTCAGACCCTCGTTGAGTTCGAGCATCTTCTCGCGCGCCTCGTTGCGGTCGTCGCGCACAGCTTTTGCCCAGATACGCACCCAGTTTCCGCCCTCGTACTGACCGACGATCTCGATCTTCGGGTTCGCGACGAGCTGCGCGAACACCTTTTTCGTGTTGTTCAGGCAGATGTACGTCTTGCCGTCGAACTCGCCGACCGCGCCGAACGGACGCACACGCGGCTGGTCGCCCTCGGTCGTCGCGATGAAAAACGTGCCGACCTTTTGCAGATACTCGGTAGCCTTGTTTGCCATGATTTTGACCTCCTGCTGTCGATGTATTTTTTGATGGTCAAATCATACCACATAATGCCGCTCCGTGCAAGCATATTTTTTGCGAACTTTTGCGATAGTCAAAATCGCGTAATAGCGCGTATTCGTGCGATTATCGGCGTATGCGCGAGAAAACGTACTTTTTACGCCGACCGAACGTCAATATTGGTCAAACCCGCGAGTTGCGCGCACGGCGGGCATAGGTTATACTTTACACAAGGTCAAAGTTAGTCAAAGTCAAAACGCAGGAGGTGATGTATATGGGTCTGTGTGACGATATAGCGTGTCTGATCGACGAACTGCTGAGGTCGGAGGACGTTGCGGAGTTCGGACGGGCAGAACTGGCGGGGCGCGTCGGGTGCGTGCCGAGCCAGATCAACTACGTTATCGCGACGCGGTTCTCACCCGAGCGCGGTTTCGCGGTCGAATCGCGGCGCGGCGGCGGGGGTTATATCCGCATACGGCGTGTCGCCGTAGACGCGGGAACGCTCGTGATGCACACGGTCAACGCGGTCGGCGACGAGATTGATCTGCGCTCGTGCGCCGCGCTCACCGCGAATCTGCGGCAATCAGGCGCGATACCCGAGGGCGCGGAGAGGTTAATTCTCGCGGCGATCGGGAACAATGCGCTGAGAGAGGTGCCGCCCGAGACGCGGGACACGGTGCGAGCCGCGATTTTCAAGCAGATATTGATAAACGTGTAGTCAGTTAACAGTTA
>JAISJJ010000095.1 GCA_031261585.1 Oscillospiraceae bacterium | reverse complement strand
TTGCTGTTCTCGTTTGTGCCGCGCTCCCAGCTGCTGTATGGGTGGGCGTAGAATACATTGCAACCAAAGGCTTTTTCGAGTTCTTCAAAGTTCAGAAACTCGCTGCCGTTGTCGAAAGTGACCGACTTAAAGCAGGGAGCCACCGCGCGGCGGTTCCCTGCTTTAAGTCGCAGAACCGCTGCAATTACTGACGCTTGTGTCTTGTCGGGCAACTTGACGATGATTTCTTCTTTCGTTTTTCTGTCTGTCAGTGTGAACAAAGCCGACTTTGTGTTCTTTTTGCCGACAATCAGGTCGCCCTCCCAATTTTTCTATGCGCTCTCGAAGCTTTGGCGCGTCGTTCAGCTTCGGGTATGATTACGCATCGCGGTTTGATGATGTTGTGGAAACACAACACATTTCGGGGTGCCGTAGGGGCGGTCATCGGCCGCCCGTGGAGCCATTGCGCATTTGTCAGACGGGCGACCAATGGTCGCCCCTACGCAAGGCCACAGGCGTGTGCGTGTAGTTATCAATCGCCACTATATATCGAACAACCGCAAAGAGCGCAGCCCTCTGTTGAAACGCATTTCGGCAGAGGGCTACGCTCTTTGATGTTCGCAATAAGTTAAGCACAATGTTTCAATCCACGGCTTGCGCCGACATGTTTATTATACACTATACAAGCGGGAATATCAAGTGAAAAATAAGTAGTTGACAAAACAAAGATTATGCTTTATAATTTAAGCACAATGAGAATTTATCTATCCCTGCACACAAAGCAAAAGAGCCTTGCAGACAAAATCCACAAAGCTCTTTGGCAGAGACAACCAAACAGTGTGGTAGTCCTTATATAGCAAAAAGAGTATACCACAAATCCGTTTCGGTTGCAACCCCTGCCGACTAAAAATTTTGAAAGGAGTGTACCGAATCGGAGTTTGCTTTGTGCACAGTTTATATAATGAAAACCTCACTAAGAAAGGATATCTAAAATGAGAGCTACGAAACTCAAAATGAAACCCGGTTGCGGGAGTTCAAACAATCTGGTTGAAATAGATCAGATTTACGTGACGGGACTTCCGCTCTACGGCTGGTACAGCAAGGGTTCCTTGCACGACTATCTGAAAAGCAATCCCGGTACAATACAGGTGAACATATACCCGTATCCCGAGTGCGTTCCTGCTGTTAGCAGCAATTTTGAAAAATATGTCAAGTCCGCGTCGGACGGCACGACAAAAGACAATTTGCTCAGCTTGCCGCGCGAATAACGCATTTACTGCCCCAACGAAATTCTCGCGTGTCGTTGGGGCAGTTTATGTTCTACCCCCGCGCAAACGCCCCGACGCACTCCACGTGGCTCGTCCTCGGGAACATGTCGAACGCGCGCACTTGCGCGAGCCGCCACCCGCGCTCTCGCAACAGTTTCACGTCGCGCGCGAACGTCGACGGGTCGCAGGACACGTACACGATCGCGCGTTTTGCCGTCTCCGCGACGATGGCGAGCGTCTCTGGCGACAGCCCCTTGCGCGGCGGGTCGACGACGACGACATCGGGGGTCACGCCGCGCTCGCTCAGCGTTTTCGCCGCGTCGCCCGCGTCGCCGAGCAGAAATTCCGCGTTCTGCACGCCGTTGCGCGCGGCGTTCTCCCGCGCGTTCACGACGGCTTCGGGTACGATCTCCGCACCGTACACCGTCCGCGCGCTCGCGGCGAGTGCGAGTGTGATCGTTCCCGCGCCGCAGTACAGGTCGAGCGCGGTGTCGGACTCCGTGAGTGCCGCGAAGTCGCGCACGGCGGCGTACAGTTGCTCCGCCTGTGCGTGATTCACCTGATAGAACGACTGCGGCGACAGGCGAAACTCATTGCCGCACAGCGTGTCCGCGAACTCCGCGCCGCCGTACAGCGTGCGGAACTCGCCTCGCAGGACGACGTTCGTGTCGTCCGAATTTGTGCATAATACGATGCTTTTCACGTCGGGCAGCGTCTCGCGCAACGCGTCGACAAGCGCGTCGGTACCGCGAAGCCTCCGCGACGCGACGATTACGATCTGCGCGCCGAGACTGCCCGTGCGCACCATGAGATTGCGTATGCCTTTTATATCGTGCGCGTCGATCCACCCGCGCAGGACGCGCGCCGCCGCGACAGCCGTCTCCGATTGCAGCGGGCAGTCGTCCGCGGCGACGATGTCGTGGCTGTGCGCGCGGTAAAAGCCCGTCACGGCGCGACCGTCAACGCTGCCAACCTCGAAAATCGCCTTGTTGCGGTACCGCGTCACCGACGGCGACGGAACGACGGGCGGCACCGCGATCTCCGTATCGCCGAGACGTGTCAGCGCGTCGTTCACGCGCTCGTGTTTGGCGCGCAGCTCCTCCGCATAGCTCATGTGCTGAAAATCGCAGCCGCCGCAGCGCGGATACGCGGGACATTCGGGCGTAATCCGCTCGGGCGACGCGGTGAGCACCGATTCGACCCGCGCGTGCGCAACCGACTGCGACACTTTGAGAATCCGCGCCGATATCGTCTCGCCCGCTATCGCGCCGCGCGTGAACACGACAAGCCCGTCGTGCCGCGACACGCCCGCGCCGTCCGACGCGTAACCCGTGATTGCGAGCGAAATGATGTCATTTTTTTGCATTGTAAAACCTCGTCAATTGGTGTATGATGTAGGGGACGTTAAAGTCGGGCGCGGTGTTGCCCTCGTCCAACGACGCAACCCGTCCAATCCCTGCCCCCTTTCGCAAAGGGGGTGCCGTCCGCAGACGGCGGGGGTTTGCCCCCGTCCCACGTAGGGGACGCCGCCCTCGGCGTCCCGTTATCGAAACTTGTAAAGGACATTATACATTAAATTATGCAGATAGGCAACGTGCAAATTGAATCAAACATCTTTCTCGCGCCGATGGCGGGGGTCACAGACCTTGCGTTTCGCGAGGTGTGCCGCGCCATGGGTGCGGGGCTGTGCGCTACGGAGATGGTGAGCGCGAAAGCACTCGTATATCAAGATTCCAAGACTAAAACGCTGCTCGAAACCTCCCCAGCCGACCACCCCGTCGCGGCGCAGATTTTCGGCTCGGAACCCGACACGATGGCGCGCGCCGCACAGTTGGCGTTGAAGCACTCGGGCGCGGACATCGTCGACATAAACATGGGCTGTCCCGTGGGCAAAATCGTGAACAACAGCGAGGGCAGCGCGCTCATGCTGCGCCCCGACCTCGCGCGCGCCATCATTGAAGCCGTCGTCGCCGCCGTGGACGTGCCTGTGACCGTGAAATTTCGGCGCGGGTACGACAAGGGGAACCTCAACTGCGTCGAATTTGCCGAGATGTGCGAGCGCGCGGGTGCCGCCGCCGTCGCGGTTCACGGGCGCACGCGCTCGCAGGGCTATTCGGGTACCGCCGACTGGTTCTGCATACGCGACGTTGTGCGCGCCGTGTCGATACCCGTCGTCGGCAACGGCGACGTTTTCTCGGGCGCGGACGCTGCGCGTATGCTCGAACTCACGGGGTGTGCCGCCGTGATGATCGGGCGCGGCGCGTTCGGCAACCCGTGGATTTTCCGCGAAGCCGCCGCCGCAATCGCGGGTGCGGAACCGCCGCCGCGACCGACGCTCCGCGAGATTATTGCTACCGCGACGCGGCAGATTGAGCGTGCGGCGGAGCTTCGCGGTGAAAAACTCGCGTGTCTCGACGCGCGGCGGCATCTGTCGTGGTACACGCGCGGACTGCGCGGCGCAGGTCGGTTGCGCGGCGATATGGTGCGCGTCTCGACGCTCGACGACGTGCGCGGCGTTTTGGCGCGGCTGACGGAACTGTGACGGCTGTCAAAATACGCCCGAAACGCGCAAAATCGCACACAACGCAACGAAAATCAGACGAAATATTGTGATAAAAATGCACGACTTTCCACTTGCAATTACTTAAAAATTGGTATATCATTAGCTACATACATTCATGTAACAGAAATCCTTATTCCGCCGACTGACACGGAGGTGATTCCAGCCATGCTGATTGTTTTCGGCATCGTCGCGGGGCTGCTGCTCGCGCTCGCGGAGCTGCGGCTCATCAAGGGCTGCATAGCGCGCGCACTCGCGGGGCGGCGGGCTTCTACCGTGTACGGTGTCGCGGTGACGCTGTTGCCGATTTGCGCGCTGACGGCGGCGGGGCTTGCACGTGCGGATATTTTGCCGAGTATAGGCGCGGCAATGGGTCTGGGGCTTGCCGTGATGGGTTTTGTGTCGTTCGGGGTGAAAAATACCGAACACAGACGGCGGGAGGAGTGATAGCATGCTTACATATATCTTAATCGCGCTCGGTGTCGTGATCTGCGCGCTCAGCGTCGTCATGCGCCGTCGCGCAAAGGCGAAACAGCTCGCCGCGCCGACGAAAAAGTCGAAACGCAACGTCCTGTTGTGGACGATTGCCGTGTGTATCGGCGCGTATCTTGCAATCACGCGGACGTATGGGCTGCTGTTCCCGCCGACACCGCACGAGGGGTTCGAGTTCGGCGTTGAGCTGTGGGCGGAGCGCACGGAGCTGAACATTCTCGGCTTCAACATCTCCGAGACGGTGCTGAACACGTGGTACGTCATGGCGGCGTTGGTCATACTCGCGCTCGTGGTGCGGTTCGTGTGCCTGCGCAAGCTCACGGACAACCCGCGCGGTATGCAGAACGCGCTCGAAGCCGCCGTCGAGAAGATTCTCGACTACATGAACTCGACGGTTCACGGGCTGGGTGAGGCGATGGGGAGTTACATCTTCACTATCGGACTGCTGCTCGTCGGCTGCGCGGTGCTTGAAATGTTCGGTATGCGCACACCCGCGTCGGACATCATGTTCACACTCGCCATCGGCATCATCACGTTCCTGCTCATCAACGTGTTCGGCTTCATCAAGAAAGGCGCGGCGGGGCGCATGAGATCGTTCATCGAGCCTGTGCCGTTTCTCGCGCCGATCAAGCTCGTCACGGACATCGCGATACCCGTGTCGCTCGCGGCGCGACTGTTCGGCAACATGCTCGGCGGCATGATCATCATGGATCTGATATATACGGCTCTCGGCACGAACGCCGTCGGTATCCCGAGCGTTCTCGGTCTGTTCTTCAACGTGTTCCATCCGTTGCTGCAAGCGTTCATCTTCGTGACGCTCTCGCTCTCGTTCATTCGCGAAGCGGTGGAGTAGTTCCCCGCGCGGACGATTATTTATACCCTACGGACAAAGGCGTTCGTCATAGCAAAAAACAAACTTTGGAGGAAATTTTTATCATGGTATACATCGGTGTGGCATTGTGTCTGCTGTCGTGTACGGCGGCGGCAATTTCGATGGGACTTTCGACGGGCAAAGCGGTTGACGCCGTTGCGCGCCAACCCGAAGCGTCGGGCAAGATCAACCAGCTCATGATACTCGGTTTCGCGCTGACGGAATCCACCGCGATTTACGGGTTCGTGACGGGTCTCATCATGCTGTTCACAAAGGCATAAGACGATGATAGTTCCGAAAGATTTACTGCTGCATGTGATAAACGTGCTGGTCACGTTTTTCCTGTTGCGGCTGATACTGTGGAAACCCATACAAAAAGTGCTCGCGGCGCGTCGTGAACGCGTCGAGCGCGAGCTTGCCGAGACGCAGGCGAATCTCGCGGCGTCCGAAGCCGCGAAAGTCGAGTACGACCGCCAACTCGCCGAGGTCGACGCGCAGGGGCGCGAACTGATACGCGAAGCGCAACAGCGCGCCGCCGAGAACTCCGACGCGATACTCGCCGACGCGCGCTCCGCTGCGGATCACCTGCTCGCGGAGACGCACGAGCGTATCGAGGGTGAACGCCGCCGCGCCGTTCTCAGCGCGCGGCAGGACATCTCGGCACTCGCGGGTCAACTCGCGTCGTCAGTGCTCCGCCGCGAGGTAGAAGCCGACGACGACATAGCCGCCGTAGACGACTTCTTCAAGGGAAAATAATCTCGCAATTGACAATTAGGACGAGAGTTGCGGTGCGTATGTAGGGGCGATAAATAATCGCCCGTCCTGCGTCCAACGTCTCGCGCGTCCTGAGTCTCCCTCACAGAGGGGGATGTCACGCAGTGACAGGGGGAGTCCGAGACGGAACGTCTCGGCGTGTCCTCCCTCCGCCGTCTGCGGACGGAACCTCCCTCCACGAGGGAGGCAGGGGTTGGACGCAAGCCGCGAGAATCACCGCAAAAACCACCACCGCGAGGACGGACAACGATGTCCGTCTATCCGAAAGAGCACGAAATAGGTAATATATGCCAAACAAACCACTACTGATCGTGAGCGACGCGTCGAACGACAGCGTGCTCACCGCGATTCGCGCGGGTTTCGCCGTGCGTCTCACATATACGCCTGATTTTGAGGTCATCGAGGACAAGGCGATCGCGGGCGGGTTCATCGCCGTGATCGACGGGCGCGTGTACGACGCGAGTTTCGCGTCGCGTCTGCGCGAACTGTCCGACCAACTCTCGCGTGACAGTGAGGGTGAAAATCTGCTCGATTTCATGGCTCTCGGCGCGGAATTGCGCGCGAAAGTCGACGCGTCGTCCATCGAGCCGCGCACGTACGCCGACGGTGCCGACGCGGGCAAAATCCTGACCTTTGACGGCATCTCAGCCGACCTGCGCGAGCGCGTGGGAAACGTGGAATCCGCTCCGCGCGTGTACGATTACGGCGAGGTTGTGTCCTCCGCCGACGGTATCGCACACGTCACGGGGCTTTCGGGCGTGCGCTACGGCGAACTGCTCGACTTCGGCAATGGCGCGATAGGCGTGACGATGGACGTTGTCGAGGACAAGACGGGTGTCGCTGTCATCGACGGCGAGGTGTCTACCGCGAGCGTCGCGCGCATGACGGGGCGCATCGCCGAGGTCGCCGTCGGGTACGAGCTGCTCGGCAGGGTCGTCGACCCGCTCGGTCGCCCGCTCGACGGGGATCCGCTGCCCGTACACAAAATGCGCCCGCTCGAATCCGCCGCGCCGTCGATCATGCACCGCGCGAACGTCGACACGCCGCTCGAAACGGGTATACTCGCGATTGACAGCATGATCCCGATAGGTCGCGGACAGCGCGAGCTGATCATCGGCGACCGCCAGACGGGTAAAACGTCCATCGCGCTGCAAACCATACTCAGCCAAAAGGGGCGCGGCGTGCTGTGCGTGTACTGCGCTATCGGGCAAAAGGCGAGTTCCGTCGCGTCCGTCGTCAAGACGCTCAGCGACGCTGACGCGCTGGAATACACCGTTGTCGTCACGGCTAACGCGTCGAGTTCCGCCGCCATGCAGTACCTCGCGCCGTACGCCGCGTGCGCCATCGCCGAGGAGTTCATGTATTCGGGGCGCGACGCGCTCGTGATCTATGACGATTTATCGAAACACGCGGCGGCGTACCGCGCGTTGTCGCTGCTGTTGCGCCGTCCGTCGGGACGCGAGGCGTACCCCGGCGACGTGTTCTATCTGCACTCGCGTCTGCTCGAACGCGCGGCGCGCATGAGTGAGGAACTCGGCGGCGGCAGTCTGACCGCGCTGCCGATTGTCGAGACGATGGCGGGCGACATCTCCGCGTATATCCCGACGAACGTCATCTCGATAACCGACGGGCAGATTTATCTCGAAAGCGACCTGTTCTCAGCGGGACAACGCCCCGCCGTCAACGTCGGTCTGTCCGTATCGCGCGTCGGGCGCGCGGCTCAGAGCAAGGCTATGCGCGATGTCTCGGGCGCGTTGCGGCTCGACGTGGCGCAGTACAACGAGATGGCGGTGTTCGCGCAGTTCGGCGCGGACGTGGACTCCGCGACGGCAAACATGCTCCGCTCGGGCGAGGCTGTGATGGAGCTGTTGCGCCAACCCGAGACGCAACTGTATACGCTCGCGGATCAGGTGGCGTTGCTGCTCGCGAAAACGATCGGGCTGTTCGCGAATATGCCGCGGCGCGACGTGCGGGAAGCCTCCGCCCTGCTGTTGCAGCGGTTGCACGATGTCGCGGGCGGTGTCATGCGCAATATTCAGATAACGGGCAAACTCGAACCCACCGACCGCGAGATCATCACGCACGAGATCGAGGCTTTCGCGTTCTACAAGACGATCACCACGCCGCCTGAGCCTGAGCGCAAGGGCGCGGTCAAGGATACGGATTATGTCAAGCGTTAGCGAGATTCGCCGCCGCATACAGGCGGTTGAGCAGACGAAGAAGATCACGGGCGCGATGGAGATGGTGTCGTCGGGCAGAATGAGACGCGTCATGTCGCACATCGAGTACAACCGACGCTATTTCCGCTACATTCGCAACGCGATGCTCGAAATCATCGACACGGTGAACGATCCCGACAGCGTGAACCACCCGTATTTCACCGAGCGCGAGAACCCGACCGTGACGTACGTCGTCATCTCGGGCGACAAGGGTCTGTGCGGCAGTTACAACGCGCAGATCATCACCGCCGCCGAGAACGCGCTGCGCGAACACCCGACGGCGCATCTTATCACGCTCGGCAACGTCGCGGAGGACTACTTCGTGCGGCGCGGACGCACGCCCGATATCGCGATGTACGGTATCGTGCAGGACCCGACGATGAAGTCGGCGCGCAGTGTCGCGCGCGATCTCATGCGCCTGTTCGACGAGGGGCTGACCGACGAGATCAACATCATCTACACGTCGTTCTACGGCGAGACGAAGGGCTACCCCGTCACGACGCGGCTCCTGCCCATCGTCGTGGGCGACTATAACGACGCGGATATCGGTCACTACGGCAGCGAGATCGAGTATATGCCCGACCGACGCGCGGTGTTCGACCGTATCGTGCCGCAGTACATCATCGGGCTGCTGTTCGGGCTGATGGTTCAGGCGTACGCGGGCGAGCATTACGCGCGCATGAACGCGATGCACTCCTCAACGCAAAACGCGGGCGACATGCTGAAAGCCCTGAAATCGCAATACAACCTCGCGCGCCAATCCGCGATAACAAATGAGATAGCGGAGATTTCGGGAGCGGCATTGGCAATTGACGGGAAGTAACAATTGAGGACGAGGGACAAACCCCCGCCGTCTGCGGACGGCACCCCCTTTTCGACAGGGGGCGGGGTTTGGACGGGGGCTACGTGTCCTCCCACCCCCGCCTTTCGGCGGCACCTCCCTCTATGAGGGAGGCTTTGACGGGGGTTGCGTGACCTCCCTCCGCCGCCTTTCGGCGGCACCTCCCTCTATGAGGGAGGCTTGGACGGGGGTTACGTAACCTCCCTCCGCCGCCTCTCGGCGGCACCTCCCTCTATGAGGGAGGCTTGGACGACGCGTTCCGAAAAAGCCTCCCTCTCAGAGGGAGGTGCCGTCCGCAGACGGCGGAGGGAGACCCCCGTCCCACGTCCAAACGTCCAAATATCCAAACGTCCCTCGTCCCAGCCCCCTTTCGAAAAGGGGGTGCCGACCGCAGTCGGCGGGGGTTTGTCCCCGTCCAACGCGTCCCCCGCTCTAACATCTAACCTCTAACCTCTCACACACAAGGAGCATATTTATGCCTGAAAACACTACATCTTCTTCTCTCCCGTCGTGGTTGCGGCGCGACAATCCCGTGCGCGGTGCGGACGTCGGCGTACTGGTTCGCATTGCGGGTCCCGTTCTCGACGTGCGGTTCCCGACGACGGACGAACCGCGCGTCAACGATCTGCTCGTCACCGACGACGGGCGGCACATGGAGGTCGCATCGAACGTCTCGCCCGGCGTCGTGCGGTGTATCGCGCTGGACGCGACGGACGGTCTCGCCACGGGCGTCAAGGTCACGAACACGGGCGACGGTATCACGGTTCCCGTCGGTGTCGGCACACTCGGCAGGGTTGTGGACGTGCTCGGTCGCCCGATTGACGGCGGCGGCGAGGTCTCGACCGAGGAAAAATGGAATATCCACCGCGAGGCACCGAAATTCACGAGCCTGACACCGCAGGCGGAGTTCCTCGAAACGGGTATCAAGGTCGTCGACCTGCTCACGCCGTACGCAAAGGGCGGCAAAATCGGGCTGTTCGGCGGCGCGGGCGTGGGCAAGACGACGCTCATCATGGAACTGATATACAATATCGCGACGCAGCACGGCGGCTACTCGGTTTTCGCGGGTGTCGGCGAGCGTTCGCGCGAGGGTACGGAGCTCGTCGCGGACATGAAAGCGTCGGGCGCGATATCGAAAACCGCTCTCGTGTTCGGGCAGATGAACGAGCCGCCCGGTTCGCGTATGCGCGTCGGACTGACGGGGCTGACGATGGCGGAGTACTTCCGCGACAAGCTCGGGCGCGACGTGCTGCTGTTCATCGACAACATCTTCCGCTACGTTCAGGCGGGCAACGAGGTCTCGGCGATGCTCGGGCGTATGCCGTCCGCCGTGGGCTATCAACCGACGCTCGCGCAGGAGATCGGCGCGCTCGAGGAGCGCATCGTGTCGACGCGGGACGGCTCGATCACGTCGGTGCAAGCGGTCTACGTTCCCGCCGACGATCTGACCGACCCCGCTCCCGCCGCGATTTTCACGCATCTCGACGCGACGACGGTGCTGTCCCGCAGTGTCGCGGAGATCGGCGTGTACCCCGCGGTGTCGCCGCTCGAATCAAATTCGCGCACGTTGCAGGCGAGCATCGTCGGTCAGCGGCACTACGACACCGCGAGCGGCGTGACCGCGTGTCTCAACCGCTACCGCGAGTTGCGCGACATCATCGCGATTCTCGGCATGGAGGAACTCGGTGAGGACGACCGCCGCACCGTGTACCGCGCGCGCCGTATTCAGCAGTTCCTGTCGCAGCCGTTCTTCGTCGCGGAGACGTTCACGGGCAAAGAGGGGCGGTTCGTCAAGTTGGAGGACACGATCCGCAGTTTCGAGGCGATTCTCGGCGGCGAGTGCGACGACATGCCCGAACAGGCGTTCTTCATGGTCGGCGACATAGACGAGGCGCGGGAAAAAGCGAAAACGCTGTGATGTCAATTAACAGTTAACAATTAACAGTTGGGGACGTTGGTTGCGGTTTTGCCGTAGCTATGACGTGTTGCGGAGCGCGATTCTTGCTATTTTTGGGACGGGGTGATTATCTGTTGGCAAAATTATTCAATCTGCAAGTTTTAACGCCTGAGCGCGAGTTTTTCTCGGGCGATGTCGAAGCCGTGTGGCTGAATCTGCCCGACGGCAGCTTCACGATCCTCGCGAACCACATGCCGCTCGTCGCGCCCGTCGCGATCTGCGATCTGAAAATCAAGCAGAACGACGAGTGGCGCGTCGCGTTCGCGTCCGAGGGATTCGTCGAGGTGCGCCGCGACGGGGTGCTGCTGTTTTTGCAGACGTGCGAGTGGCCCGATGAGATCGACGCGCGCCGCGCCGAGGACGCGAAACTGCGCGCCGAGGAGCAGTTGCGCCAAAAACGCAGCATCGCGGAGAACAACGAGCTGCGTATAGAACTCGCGCGCGCCATGGAGCGGCTGAGAGTGTCGCGGTTGAGGAAATAGAGAAATGCGCCGACGAAAGTCGGCGCATTTTTCACCCTATACCTCCGCGACCTCGTCGAACTCCGACTTTGCCGCGCCGCACAGCGGGCATTTCCAGTCGTCGGGCAGCTCGGGAAACGGGATTTCGCCGCCGTAGATGTGTCCGCAGAGCCTGCACACCCATGAGGTCTTAGCCTTCGGCGGCTTCAACTCGCGGAACGCGGCTCGTGTCGCGTCTTTGAGGTCGCTCTGGTACTCGGCGTAGAGCAGCGGCGGCGCGTTCGTGCCGACCCACGAATCGACGAGTTCGGCGTAGAACACCGTGTGCGTGTCCGTCTCGCGCGAGTCCGTGACGCGCAGACGCATGTATGCGACAGCACCGTCGACGTACGGCAGTCCGTCCTTGAACGTGTGCGGGACGACCGCCCACTTGTCCTCTCCGTCGCGCGAGGAGCGGTACCCGAAACTCGCAATCACAGACGGCGCAACGTCTTTCGGCAGTACGGACAGCGTAAATTCGCCGTACTCCTTGATCATCGCGTTCGAGTAGTTGCCGATCTGCGACGCGAGCATCACCAGCGGCACGTCTCCCGCGCCCACCTGCGCGACGACATCGACGGTACAACCGCCGAACCCGAACGGTGTGCGCACACCGAGCACGTAAACGCTGTGCGATATGCTGCGCAATGCTTTTGTGTCCATATTGTATCTCCTTATTAGTAATCATTATCGTTATTATAACATAGACCAAGACATTTGTCAAGCAAAATGCGCGGAACGCCCGCGGTTAACGCATTTACTTTTCCACTCGTCATTGCGAGCCGTGCGAAGCAATCCAGAACCCCGTGACCTCGTCCAACCCCACGTTTCCGGGGCAGGACGTGGGTTGCGGGGACGGGATTGCTTCGCGCGGCTCGCAATGACGGGGCTTTATAGTTTGCGAAAAGTCAATACGCCGTAATATCACTGTCATTCTGAGCGAAGCGAAGAATCCCCTGAATGTTGCGCATTAGTTGGGGGATTCTTCGCTTTGCTCAGAATGACAGGAAAATTTCGTAGGGGCGGGGTCAACCCGCCCCTTGCGTTGCCTGTTTGCGCACTAATGTATACGTAGGGACGGACGACCCTGTCCGTCCTGTTTGCGTTTGCGCAGACCATAACGGGACGGACAGGGTCGTCCGTCCCTACAAATACACGTGCGGATAATTGACAATGCAAAAAGGGCGGGTAAACACGCTCCTTATGCATGTTTTGCGCAAAAAGGGCGGGTAAACCCCGCCCCTACGTCCTAACCTCGTTCTCACCTCTCACCTCTTACCTCTAACCTCTAACACTTCTCACCCCCAAACGCACCAAAGGGCGGGTAAAACCCGCCCTTACGATATCTTGTTTGTGCTTACACCAGTTCGATGATTGCCATCTCGGCGGAGTCGCCGCGGCGCGGACCCGTCTTGGTTATGCGGGTGTAACCGCCCTGACGCTCGCTGTATGCGGCGGCGCGCTCGGTAAATACCTTCGTCACGACGTCCTCGCGCGTCAAAAACGCGAGAGCGATGCGGCGGTGGGCAAGGCTGCCCTTTTTTCCGAGTGTTATCATCTTTTCGGCTAACGGCGCGACCTCGCGGCAACGGGTGACTGTCGTCTCCATGCGCCCCGTGTCGAGAAAGTCCGTGACCTGCTGGCGCAGCATGGCGCGGCGGGCATCCGTCGGTTTGCCGAGTTTGCGTGGACCGGGCATTTTAGTACCTCCTGTTATGCGCTCGCGGCGGCAAAGCCGCCCTCACGTGTGCTTAATTAGCTGTCAATTGCTGACCGACGGAATATCCGCCGACATCAGCGACAGCCCCATCATGCTGAGTTTGTGTACAACTTCCTCTAAGCTCTTGCGTCCGAGGTTGCGAACCTTGATCATCTCGTCCTCGGTGCGGCTTATCAGATCCTCGACGGTGTTGATGTTCGCGCGTTTCAGGCAGTTGAAACTGCGCACGGACAGGTCGAGTTCCTCAATCGTCATCTCCAACACGCGGTCGCGCGTCGTCTCTGTCTTTTCGATGACGAGCGAGCGTCCGCCGCCCGTATCGGACAGGTCGGTGAACAGCGCGAAATGGTCGCACAGAATCTTCGCGCCCATGCTCATCGCCTCGCGCGCGGAGATCGTCTTGTCCGTCCACACCTCGATCGTGAGCTTGTCGAAGTCCGTCATGTTCTCGACGCGCGTGTTCTCGACCGTGTAGTTGACTTTCAGCACGGGTGTGTAGATCGAGTCGATCGGAATCGTGCCGATGATCGGCGTGCGGAGTTTGTTGCGCTCGGCGGGAACGTAACCGCGCCCGTGGTCGAGCGTCATCTCGATGTTGATCGACGCGCCCTCCGCGAGTGTGCATATATGCAGCTCGGGGTTCAGGATATCGACCTCGCCGTCCGCCTTGATGTCGCCTGCCGTGACCTCGCACTCGCCCGTCATTTTCAGGTACAGCACCTTTTCACGGTCGGAGTGCAACTGCGCGACGACGCGCTTGATGTTCAGGATAATCTCTGTGACGTCCTCTTTGACGCCGGGGATTGTGGAGAACTCGTGCTGGATACCGCTGATTTTCACCGTCTTGACCGCCGTTCCCGGCAGTGACGACAGCAGAATCCTGCGCAGTGAGTTCCCGAGTGTTGTACCGTACCCGCGCTCGAGCGGCTCGACGATGTACTTACCGTACCCCTCGTCGCCCGGCTTTTCCAAGCATTCAATACGCGGCTTCTCTATTTCGACCATATAAACCCTCCTACTTGTCAATTAACAATTAACAATTAACAATTAACAATTCCGTATAGTTAATCGCCAATGTCTAACCGTAATTGAGATAATATTACAGCTCTTCCAATGAGGGTAAACCCGCGTTTATTTGCTGTACAACTCGACGATCAACTGCTCCTCGACAGGCAGGTCAATCTCCGCGCGCGAGGGCAGCGCGACGACCTTTGCCGAGAGATTCTGCGCGTCGTATACGAGCCACGACGGGGCTTTCCGCGCCGAGTTCGCCTCAATCGAGTTCTTGAACTTGTCAAGACCACGGCTCTTTTGGCTCAGCGCGACGGTCATACCGGGTTTCACCAAGAAGGAGGGGATGTTGACGCGGCGTCCGTTCACCAAAAAGTGACCGTGCAACACGAGTTGACGCGCTTCCGCACGGCTCATCGCGAAACCGAGACGGTACGCGACGTTGTCGAGCCGCGTCTCCAAAATAGCGAGCAGGTTCTCGCCCGTCTTACCGGGGCGGCGCGACGCCTCCTCGAAATATTTGTGGAACTGGCTCTCCAAAACGCCGTAATAACGCTTCGCCTTCTGCTTCTCACGCAGTTGCGTACCGTATTCGGAGGCTTTTGCGCGTCCCTGTCCGTGCATGCCGGGCGGATAACTGCGACGGTCGACTCCGCACTTCTCGGTGTAGCAGCGGTCGCCTTTCAGAAACAGTTTCTGACCCTCGCGGCGGCAGAGTCTGCACACCGCGCCTGTATATCTTGCCATCTAACTCAATCCTCCTCTAATTACGGCGGCGTTTCGGCGGACGGCAACCGTTGTGCGGCAGCGGTGTCACGTCTTTGATCATCGTGACCTCCAACCCCGCCGATTGCAGTGCGCGAATCGCGGCTTCACGACCCTGACCGGGTCCCTTTACGAACACCTCGACGGTTTTCAGCCCGTGCTCCATCGCGGCTTTCGCGGCGGTCTCGGACGCTGTCTGCGCCGCGAACGGCGTGGACTTGCGCGAGCCCTTAAAGCCCATCTCGCCCGCTGATGCCCACGAGATCGCGTTGCCGTGAATGTCCGTAATCGTCACCATCGTGTTGTTGAAAGAGGACTTGATATGCACCGCGCCTGCGACGATATTCTTCCGCTCGCGACGGCGTGTGCGGGTCTTGGTAGCCTGCTTTTTTGTAGCCATTATGTCGTCCCCCTACTTCTTCTTGTTGGCGATCGTGCGTTTCGGACCCTTGCGGGTGCGCGCGTTCGTCTTTGTGCGCTGACCGCGGACAGGCAGCCCGCGGCGATGACGTGTCCCGCGATAACTGCCGATCTCCGACAGACGCTTGATGTCCATCGCGACACTGCGGCGCAGGTCGCCCTCGACGACGTAGTGCTTGTCGATGATCTCGCGCAGTGCGGTCTCGTCCGCCTCGGTGAGGTCGCGCACACGCTTGGAGGGGTCTATACCCGACTGTTCGAGGATGTGCGTCGCGGAGGTGCGCCCGATACCGTACACATACGTGAGAGCGATTTCGATGCGCTTGTCTTTGGGAAGGTCTATTCCGGCGATACGTGCCATTTTTTGATGATCATTCCTTTCGGATAAAGATAGGTTCTCGGACACAGGACGCGACGACTCGGCGCGCCGAATATCCTAAATGATTTCGTGTTTATCGGGAAGACGGCACGCTCAGAAACGCAACAGCGTATCCGCCGCCCTCGTCCTAACTGTTAACTGTTAATTGTTAACTGTTAACTGTCAATTGGCGTCAGCCCTGACGCTGCTTATGTTTCGGGTTCTCGCAAACGACCATGACGACACCGCGGCGGCGGATGACCTTGCACTTCTCGCACATGGGTTTGACGGAGGGTCTTACTTTCATTTTGAATTTCTCCTTACATTGGACGGACAGGGCGTCCGTCCCTACGTTTGGGTGCGCAATAAAACGCGTCCCTCGTCTTAACTGTCAACTGCCTGTGCCCCGAGGGGTATCAATTATCAACTGTCAACTGTTACTTGCTTCTCCACGTGATACGTCCGCGCGTCAGGTCATACGGCGATAACTGCACCGTCACCTTGTCGCCGGGAACGATCTTGATGAAGTTTTGACGGAGTTTTCCGGAGATATGGGCGAGGATTTCATGCCCCTTGCCGATATCGACACGGAACATCGTATTCGGGAGTGACTCTCGGACAACGCCTTCAAGCTCGATCATGTCTTCTTTCGACAATCTGTTTTACACCTCCGTTAATTTCACGTCGGCGGTCTCGCGCAAATTGCGCATGGTCCGCCGTAGTTCCGCGTTCGTTATTTTAGCGTCCGTGCGGATTTTGTCCGCGAGACGCGTTGCGGGTACGTCAAGCAGCTTCATGTGCTTGGTTTTCTTGCGCTTCGGCTTCTCGATCAGACGGGTGATACCGTCCGCGATCTCGGCGAAGTCGCCGTCAGTCCTCAGCACATAGAACATGCGACCGCCGTCTCGCCCGTTGAGGTTCAGGACGACGTCGCCGCGTGATATAAGCGTTCGGGGAACCGTACTGTCGCTTTCCATTGATTAACTAACTTCTCCATTGCTGTCGCGCGTCAGAATCTCAGCGTCGCCGCGCGTTATAAGCACCGTATTTTCATAGTGCGCCGAGAGTGCGCCGTCCGCCGTGAGTACCGTCCAACCGTCGGGCAGGATACGGATTTTCGCCGTACCTGCGTTGACCATCGGCTCAATCGCGATGACCATACCCGCCGCGAGACGCGGATCGGGTCCGCGGCGCGGCACCGCGATGAAGTTCGGCACCTCGGGGTCCTCATGCATGTTCTCGCCGACACCGTGACCGATGTACTCGCGAACGACAGAGTAACCCGCCGCCTCAGCGTACTGTTGAACCGCGCGCGATATGTCAGACACGCGATTGCCCGACCGCGCCGCGTTCAACGCCTCAAAAAAGCACTGCCGCGTCACGGTTATGAGCCGTTTCGCGTCGTCCGATATCTCGCCGACGGCGAACGTAGCCGCGCAGTCTCCCACGAAGCCGTGTGCCGTCGCGCCGACATCGACGCTCACGATATCCCCCGATTGCAGCCGTTTTTTCGAGGGAATCCCGTGAATGACCTCATCGTTCACCGAGATGCACGCGCTGTTCGGGAACCCCGAATAGCCGAGAAACGTCGGTATCGCGCCTGAACGCACGATGAAATCGTGTACCTCGCGGTCGATCTCAGCCGTCGTGATGCCGGGGCGAATAAGGCTCCCCGCGAGCTTGCGCGCGTCGGCGGTGATGCGTCCGGCGATGCGCAGCTTCTCTATCTCGGCGGCGTTGCGAAGTGTTATCATTGCCGTTACAGCCCGAGCGCGTCCGCGATAACGGCTGTTGTGGCTTCGATTGACGGTTGGTTCCGCACCGATTTGTGCTTGCCGCGCGCCGCGTAGAACGCGATCAGCGGCTCTGTCTCCTCATGGTAGACGCGCAGACGGTTTTTGACCGTCTCAGGCTCGTCGTCATGGCGAATCGTCAGGCTCGCGCCGCACTTGTCGCACGTTCCGTCCGTTTTCGGCGGCGCGGAGACGATGTGGTACGTCGTGCTGCACTCGGGGCAGGTGCGCCGACCCGACATACGGGCGACGATCTCGTCGTCCGATATCTCGATGCTCAGCGCGCAGTCCACGTCAATGCCGCCCGCTTCCAACGCCTCAGCCTGCGCGATGGTGCGCGGCATACCGTCGAGGATATAGCCGTTCGCGCAGTCGGGTTCCGCGAAACGCTCCCTCATCACGCCGATTATCACATCGTCGGGTACGAGCGCGCCCGCGTCCATGTACGACTTCGCTTTCAGTCCCACGGGCGTGCCGTTTTTCACGGCGGCGCGGAGGATATTGCCTGTTGAGATGGTGGGTGCGCCCAGTTTCTTCGAGAGAATCTCCGCCTGAGTGCCTTTTCCCGCACCGGGCGCGCCCAGTAAAATTAACTTCATGATTGGCTTACTCCAAGAATCCCTTGTAGTGGCGCACGAGCATCTGAGCTTCGAGCTGCTTGATCGTTTCGAGCGCGACGGTGATCACGATGATGATCGACGTACCGCCGAGTTGGATACCCGAATTGCGCGCGCTCTCCGAGAAGTGCGAGATGATCAGCGGCACGATTGCGATGATCGCGAGGTAGATCGCGCCGAAGAACGTCACCTTGCGCAGCGTCTTGGAGATGAACTCGCTCGTCGGCTTGCCCGGACGGATACCGGGGATCAGACCGCCGTTCTTTTTGAGGTTGTTGGAGATCTCGATGGGATTCATCTGAATCGTCGAGTAGAAGTAGCTGAAAAACACGATCAGGAGGAAGTATATGATGATATACGGCCAGTTCGTCGTGTTGAAGTGGGTGGAGACCCAACTGTCCTTCCACCTCGGCACGAAGCCCGTGATCGTCGCGGGGACGGACGCTATCGACTGCGCGAAGATGATCGGCAGAACGCCCGACATGTTCACCTTGATGGGCAGATGCGTGGACTGACCGCCGTACTGCCGTCGTCCGCGTGTCTGCTTTGTGTACTGCACGGGTATGCGCCGTTCCGCGTCGTTCACGATGACGATGAGTACCATAATCGCGAGTGCTCCGAGCAGCATGAGCAACGCGAGCCACCACGGTACGTAGCTCGGGTTTTTCACAAGCTCGCCCGCGACATCACCCGCAACCGTTTTCGGCGCGGTGATGCCCGAGATGATGCTGCCTATCTGCGCGGGGAACCGCGAGACGATGGACACGAACAGTATGACCGAGATGCCGTTGCCGATGCCGAACTCCGTGATCTGTTCGCCCATCCACATGACGAGTACGGAACCCGCCATGAACGTCCCGATGATGACTATCGGAGCCCAGACCGCAGGTGCGGAAGCGGAGATCATGTCGACACTGCCCGCGTAGCGCAGAATCGAGTAGTAACCGTAACCTTGAAGCAGCGCGATGGCGATGGTCGCGTAACGTGTCGCCTTTTCGAGCTTCTTTTTGCCCTCCTCGCCGCCCTCTTTGCTCAGACGTTCGAGCGCGGGGATCGCGATTGTGAGAAGCTGAATGATGATCGACGCGTTGATATACGGCTGTATCGCGAGCGCGAATATACTCGCGCGTTCAAGCGCGGAGCCTGACATCGTGTTCAGCAGACCGAGTATCGTATTCTGTTGCCCCGCAAAATACTGCGAGAGCAGCGCGCCGTCGATATACGGCACCGTAACGGCGTTACCGAGACGGTAAATGAGGACGATGAGCAGCATAAACAGCAGTTTGCGCCGCAACTCCTCGATTTTCCAAGCGTTTCTAAGTGTTTGAAGCACTTACACCACCTGCGCCTTTCCCCCGGCGGCCTCAATCTTTGACTTCGCCGACTCGGAGAAAGCGTTAACCTGTACGTCGAGTTTCTTCGTTATTTCGCCCTCGCCGAGGATTTTCACGCCGTAGCGCACCTTTGACAGTGTGCCGTTCGCGAGCAGCGTCTCCGCGCTCACGACGTCGCCGCTCTCAAACCGCTCTTCAAGCGTCTTGATGTTCACGGTTTCAAGCGGTTTCGCGAAGATATTGTGGAAACCGCGTTTCGGCACACGGCGGGTGAGCGGCATCTGTCCGCCCTCGAAGCCGATTCGGACGCCGCCGCCCGAGCGCGCCTTTTGACCTTTGTGACCGCGACCCGCTGTCTTGCCGTTGCCCGTACCGGGTCCGCGACCTTTCCGCTTGCCGACGTGAGTCGAGCCCGCGGAGGGTTTCAAATCATGGATTTGCATGTGTAGCCCCCTTATTCCTCG
The DNA here is from genome assembly GCA_031261585.1 of Oscillospiraceae bacterium. GTDB lineage: Bacteria > Bacillota > Clostridia > Oscillospirales > Oscillospiraceae > JAIRRO01. The sequence continues at coordinate 9,665 of JAISJJ010000095.1, read as the reverse complement.
GTGACCTTGACAAGGTAACCGATTTTCGCGAGCTTGCCCCGCGTCTGTACGTTGTCAGGCTGGACGGTCTCAGCACCGATCTTGCGGAGTCCGAGCGATTCCGCCGTCGCGATGTGCGCTTTCAAGCGACCGTTCAAACTCTTAACGAGTTTAATTTTAACTGTTGCCACGTCGCCCCTCCTACAATTGTTCCGGGGTCTTGCCGCGCGTCGCCGCAACCTGTTTCGCGTCGCGCAGGCTCAAAAGCCCCTGCATTGTCGCCTTGACGACGTTCTGCGGATTGTTGGAGCGCAGGCACTTCGTCCGAATATCGGTGATGCCCGCAGCTTCGACGACCGCGCGGACAGCTCCGCCCGCGATAACTCCCGTTCCCGGAGGTGCGGGTTTCAGCAGGACGCGACCCGCGCCGTACTTCCCGATAACCTCGTGAGGGATTGAACCCTCCTGCGTCGTGACGGTGACGAAGTTCTTCTTCGCGTCCTCGATGCCCTTGCGGATAGCTTCGGACACCTCCTGCGCCTTGCCCATACCGTATCCGACCTTGCCCTTGCCGTCTCCGACTACGCAGAGCGCGGAGAACGAGCGGACGCGTCCGCCCTTTGTGGTCTTGGAAACGGCGTTGAGGGAGACGACTTTTTCGGTGTACTCGCTCGGCTCCTGCCGATCATTACGGCGGTTATTGTTACCGCCACCTTGATAAGCCATTGTAGCTCCCTCCTCCTAAAATTCGAGACCGCCCTCGCGGGCTCCCTCGGCGAGTTCCTGTACGCGACCATGGTAGACATAGCCCCCGCGGTCGAACACGACACTCTTGATTCCCGCGGCTGTGGCGCGCGCGGCAATCGTCTTGCCGACGGTGCGCGCACCCGCTTTGTTTCCGCCCGAACCCTCAAAGCCCTTTTCTACGCTCGACGCGGAGAAAAGTGTCTTGCCCGCTACATCGTCGATGAGCTGGGCGTAGATGTGGTTCTCACTGCGGAACACGTTGAGACGGGGACGTTCCGGCGTGCCGGAAATTTTCGCCCTGACGCGCTTGTGACGTTTCGCGCGCGCCGCCTTGCTGTTTTGCCTGTTGATCATTTTCCGGTCACCTCCTTATTTCGTCTTCTTGCCTTCTTTACGGCGGATGGTTTCGTATGAGTACTTGATGCCCTTGCCCTTGTACGGCTCAGGCGGACGCTTGTTGCGCAGATCGGCGGCGAACTGACCGACGAGTTGGCGGTCGATGCCCGACACGACGACGCGGTTCGGCGCGGGAACGTCGATCTTGATGTCGTCCGTCTCCTCGATGATGACCTGATGCGAGTAGCCGAGGTTCATCACGAGCTTGTTGCCGTCTTTCGCGGCGCGGTAACCCGTGCCGTTGATTTCGAGTTCCTTTTTGAACCCGTCCGTCACGCCGACGACCATGTTCGACAGCAGTGAACGCGTCAGTCCGTGGTACGACCGCGTGATCGGGTGATCGTCGGGGCGGGTGACGTTGACCACCGCGCCGTCGATTTCGAGCGTGATCTCGGGGCGCAGTGTCTGAGACAGCGTGCCTTTCGGACCCTTGACGGTGACGACGTTGCCCTCCGCGATATCGATTGTGACACCTGCGGGTACGTCGATGGGGGTTCTCCCTATTCTTGACATGTCATATCCCCCTTACCACACGAACGCGAGGACTTCGCCGCCGACGTTCAAGGCGCGAGCCTTTTTGTCGGTCATGATGCCCTTCGACGTTGAGATGATGGCGACTCCGAGACCGCGCAGTACCTTTGGCAGCTCATCGGCTCCCGCGTACACGCGCAGACCTGGTTTCGACACGCGGCGCAGACCCGCAATCGCCTTCTCTGAACCGTTGTATTTCAGCACGACGCGGAATGTACCCTGCGGACCCGTGACGTTGGCGGGGTCGGTGTCTTTCAGTTTGTTGAAGGACTTGATGTAGCCCTCTTCAAGCAGGATTTCGGCTATCGCGAGCTTCATCTTCGACGACGGAATGTCCACCGTCGGATGTTTCGCGGTACCCGCGTTGCGAATACGCGTGAGCATATCAGCAACAGGATCGGTGATTTGCATTGCTTTGTACTCCTTTTAGAGTTTCATCATGTGGTTACGCGCTGCGTCCTTTCATGATGTTGCGGTGTTGCCATGCAGTTGACAGTTGACAATTGACAGTTGACAGTTATGGTTGTGTTTCAAGTGCCGATTCGGTTAACTGTCAACTGTACACTGTCAACTGTACACTGTCATTACCAAGACGCCTTGCGTACTCCCGGGATTTGCCCGAGGTGCGCGAGGTTGCGGAAGCAGATACGGCACACGCCGTAGTTGCGCAGGTACGCGTGCGGGCGGCCGCAGATTTTGCAGCGGTTGTGCGCGCGCGTTGTGTACTTCTGTTCGCGCTGCGATTTGAGAATCATAGATGTTTTAGCCATGTTACTCCCCTTAACTGCGGATGAACGGCGCGCCGAGCTGCGAGAGCAGTTCGCGGGCCTCTTCGTCCGACTGCGCCGTGGTCACAAAGATGATGTCCATTCCGCGAATCTTCTCGATCTTGTCGTAGTCGATCTCGGGGAATATGAGCTGCTCCTTGATGCCCAGCGCGTAGTTACCGCGCCCGTCGAACGCGTTCGCCGATATGCCGCGAAAATCGCGGACACGGGGCAGAGCGACGTTGAACAGACGGTCGAGAAACTCCCACATGCGGTCAGACCTCAGCGTGACTTTCACGCCGACGGACATACCCTCGCGGAGTTTGAAGTTCGCGACGGACTTGCGCGCCTTGGTGACTACGGCTTTTTGACCCGCAATCGCCGTGATGTCGCGCACTACCGCGTCGACGGCCTTCGCGTTGTCGCGCGCGTCGCCGCAACCGACGTTGATCACGATTTTATCGAGCTTCGGCACCTGCATCACGCTCTTGTACTCGAACTTTTTCATGAGCGCGGGGGCGATATCGCTTGCGTAGCGGTCTTTAAGTCTCGGCATATTCGCTCCCCCTCTCTATATGCGCGCGCCGCATTTTTTGCAGACGCGGCTCTTTTTGTTTTCACTGTCGAACGCGTGACCTACGCGCGTGGGCTTGTCGCACTTCGGGCAGACGAGCTGCACTTTCGCGCTGTAAATCGGCGTTTCCTTCTTGATGATGCCGCCGGGATCACCCTGTTTGCGCGGTTTCGTGTGACGCTTGGCGACACTCACACCCTCGACGACGACTTTCAGAGCCGACGGATCGACGGACAGAATCTTGCCGCGCTTACCCTTGTCGCGCCCTGAGAGTACGACGACGGTGTCGTTTGTCTTAATATTCACTCGTCGTTCCCCCTATATGACTTCCGGCGCGAGCGACAGAATCTTCATGTACTCGCGGTCGCGCAACTCGCGCGCCACGGGTCCGAAGATGCGCGTCCCGCGCGGATTCTTGTCCTCGCGGATGATGACAGCCGCGTTCTCGTCGAACCGAACGTACGTGCCGTCGGCGCGGCGCACTCCGCGAGCCGTGCGCACGATGACCGCGCGGACGACTTCGCCTTTTTTGATCTGACCGCCGGGCGCGGCTTTGCGCACCGACGCGACGATGACATCGCCGATGTTGCCGTACTTGCGGCGCGAGCCGCCGAGTACTCTAATACATTTTATCTCTTTCGCGCCTGTATTGTCGGCGACTTTGAGATATGATTCTTGCTGGATCACAGAAAATCGCCTCCCTTACTTCGCTTTTTCGATAATTTCAACGAGCCGCCAGCGTTTGTCCTTCGACAGCGGACGCGTCTCCATGACGCGCACACGGTCGCCGATGCCTGCCTCGTTGTTCTCGTCGTGCGCTTTGAGTTTGTACGTGCGCTTGACGACCTTTTTGTACAGCGGATGCGCGACGCGATCCTCGACCGCGACGACTATCGTCTTTTGCATCTTGTCCGAGACGACGCGCCCGACGCGCTGCTTGCGCAGTGATGTTCTCTCCGCGCTCACTTTAATTTCTTCGCTCATTTACCGGCTCCTCCCGCAATGCCCAATTCTTTCTGACGAATCACCGTCTTGACCCGCGCGATATCGCGCTTTGTCAGCGTGATCTTTGTGGGGTTGTCGAGCTGATTCATCGTGTGCTGCATCCGCAGGAAGAACAGGTCGCGCTTCAACTCCACGAGCTTGTCGGAAAGCTCCTTGTCGTCGAGCTTCAAAAATTCGCTAACCTTCATTATTCACCGCCAGTCTGCGTCTCGGCGGGGACTGCGTCAGTCTCGCCCGATTCGCGCTTTACGAACTTTGTTTTGCACGGCAGTTTGTGACCCGCAAGGCGGATCGCCTCGCGCGCGACTTCCTCGGAAACGCCCGCGATCTCAAACAACACGCGCCCCGGTTTCACAACCGCGACCCAGTGGTCGAGTGAGCCTTTTCCCGAGCCCATGCGTGTCTCGGCGGGCTTTGATGTGACAGGTTTGTCGGGGAAAATCTTGATCCACACCTTGCCGCCGCGCTTTGTATAACGCGTCATAGCGATACGGGCAGCCTCGATCTGGTTCGAGGTGATCCATGTCGGCTCTAACGCCTGCAAGCCGAACTCGCCGTTGGAGACGAAGTTGCCGCGTGTCGCCTGACCTTTCATGCGACCGCGATGCTGCTTGCGGTGCTTTACTCTCTTAGGTAACAGCATCAGCCCTGTCCTCCTTCTCCGTTGTTTGTCTCAGGTGTCGGAGCTGCGGGTGCGGGGGTTGCCGCGGGAGTCGGCGTTGCGGGACGCGGCTGGTTCGTGTTCGGACGGGGGTTATAGCCCGCCGGACGCGTGCCGCCCGTTGTACCTGTTCCCGCAGGGCGATTGCCCTGATAGCCCTGACCCGCGGGACGCGATCCGCCCTGATAGCCCGAACTCTGACCTGCGGGGCGCGATCCGCCCTGATAGCCGCCCGAGCTTCCGCCTGACGACCGATTGCCGCCCTGATAACCGCCCGAACTGCCGCCCGAGCTTGAACCGCCCGAGCGATTGCCGCCCTGATAGCCGCCGCCGCTGCTGCGATTGCCGCCTGAGCGGTTGTCGCGGCGGTCGTTGTTGCGGCGTTCACGCGGCTCACGGATGGGCTTGTTGAGATCCATCGTGCGCGGCGTGGAGCGCAGTGCCTGACTGAGAATCTCGCCGTTGTACACCCAGACTTTGACGCCGATGCGTCCGTACGTCGTCGCGGCTTCGGCGAAGCCGTAGTCGATGTCGGCGCGCAGTGTCTGCAACGGGATTGTACCCTCGTGGTACGTCTCACTGCGCGCGATCTCCGCGCCGCCGAGACGTCCCGCGACCATTACCTTGATTCCGCGAATACCGAGGCGCATGGCGCGCTGCATCGCGTTCTTCATCGCGCGGCGGAAACCGATACGCTTTTCGAGCTGTTGCGCGATGTTCTCGGCGACGAGCTGTGCGTTCGCGTCCGCGTTCTTGATCTCGACGATCGAGATGGACACGGGCTTGCCCACGCGTTTTTCCACGTCCGCGCGGAGTTTTTCGATCTCCTGACCGCCCTTGCCGATGATGACACCGGGGCGCGCGCAGTGGATAAACACCTTGATCCGCGCACTGTCGCGCTCGATCTCGATACGCGGCACACGCGCCGCCGCGAGCGTCTTTTTCAGGTACTCGCGGATTTTATAGTCCTCGACGATGAGCTCGCCGACCTTATCCTGCCGTGCGTACCAACGGGAATCCCAATCGCGGATAATTCCGACGCGGAAGCCGTGCGGATGAACTTTCTGACCCATAACTCCCGCCCCCTTACTCTTTCTCCGCCACGACGACGGTGATGTGACTTGTGCGCTTCAAGATTCTGAACCCGCGACCCTGCGCGCGGGGTCTCATGCGCTTCATGTTTTTCAGCGGACCGGGGTTGCAGTACGTCTCAGAGACGTACAGCCGCTCGGGGTCCAGCCCGTGGTTGTTCTCCGCGTTGGCGACCGCTGATTTCAGCAGTTTGAGGACAATCGGCGCGCCCGCCTTGGGTGTCGCGTTCAGTAACGCCGCCGCGATGCGCGTGTCCTTGCCGCGGATCAGATCGCAGACGATCTGCACCTTGCGCGGCGCGATACGCTCGTAATTGAGCTGCGCGCGGGCGGTTTTAAGCTCTGCTTTTTCTGCCATTCTCTCCGCCCCCCTACTTCGTTGTCTTGCCGCCCGAGTGACCTCGGAACGTGCGTGTCGGCGCAAATTCGCCGAGTTTGTGACCGACCATGTCCTCCGTGACGTACACGGGGACGTGGCGGCGACCGTCGTGCACCGCGATGGTATGTCCTACGAACGAGGGGAATATCGTCGAGGCGCGCGACCATGTTTTAAGGGCTTTTTTCTCGCCCGCTTCGTTCAGCGCGTCGATACGTTTGAGTAACTCAGGCGCGGCGAACGGTCCTTTTTTAACGCTTCTGCTCATTTATGCGCTTCCCCCTATTTCGTGCGACGCTTGACGATGAACTTGTTTGTGCGGTTCTTCGTCTTGCGTGTCTTGTAACCGAGAGCGGGTTTGCCCCACGGCGTTACGGGTCCCGGGCGACCGATGGGCGACTTGCCCTCACCGCCGCCGTGCGGGTGATCGACGGGGTTCATAACCGAACCGCGAACCGTCGGACGTATGCCCATGTGGCGCGAACGCCCCGCTTTGCCGATAGAGATGTTGCCGTGGTCGACGTTGCCGACCTGCCCGATCGTGGCGCGGCAGTCGATGCGAACGAGACGGTACTCGCCCGACGGCAGACGCACCTGCGCGAGCTTGCCCTCTTTCGCCATGAGCTGTGCCTGCGTTCCCGCACCGCGCACGAGCTGACCGCCCTTGCCGGGGTACAACTCGATGTTGTGGATAACGGTACCGACGGGGATATTCGCGATGGGCAGCGAGTTGCCGGGCTTGATGTCGGCTGTCGTGCTCGATATCACGGTGTCGCCCGCTTTGAGACCGACGGGGGCGAGAATGTATCGCTTGTCGCCGTCGGGGTACTCGATGAGCGCGATGAACGCCGAGCGGTTCGGGTCATATTGGAGATTCTTGACCTGACCGGGTACGTCGACCTTGTCGCGCTTGAAGTCGATAATGCGGTATTTGCGGCGTTCTCCGCCGCCCTTGTGGCGGACGGTGATGCGCCCGTAGCTGTTGCGCCCCGAGTGCTTTTTCAGCACCTCGGTCAGGCTGCGCTCGGGCTTTGCCTTCTTGTCCACCCCGTCAAACCCTGAGACGGACATGTGTCTCCGCGACGGGGTATACGGTCGGTAAAATTTAACTGACATATTACACCATTCCCTCAAACATCTCTATCGTCTTGGAACCGGGTTTCAGTCGGACGACCGCCTTTTTCCAGTCCTTTGCGTACCCCTCGGGGTAACGACCCTGACGGCGTGACTTCCCCTTTACGTGGCTCGTCGTGACCTTGTCGACCTTGACGCCGAATATCTCCTCGACCGCGTTCTTGATCTCGATCTTGTTCGCGTGCGTGTCGACCTCGAACACATATTTCAGCAGATCAAGGGCTTCCATGCTCTGCTCCGACACTATCGGGCGCAGAATTATATCGTACGATGTTCTCATTTGCCCCAGACCTCCTCGATGACGGAGACCGCCGCGCGGTCCACGATAAACGCGCCGCCGTTCACGATCTCGTACGTGCTGAGAATGTTAGCGATTGTCGTCGTCACGCCGGGGATATTCCGCGCGGACTTGACGATGTTGTCGCTGACCTCGGGTGTGACCACGAGTGCCTTGCCCGAAACGCCGAGCTTATCCAAAAATTCGACGAACGACTTCGTCTTGATCGCGTCGAGCTTCAACCCGTCGACGACGTAGACGTTTCCGTCCAGCACTTTCTGGCTGAGCGCGGAGCGCAGCGCGAGACGGCGATGCTTCTTGTTCAGCGAGTAGCTGTAATCGCGCGGTTTCGGCGCGAACACGATACCGCCGTGTGTATACTGCGGCGCGCGTGTTGAACCCTGACGGGCGCGACCCGTGCCTTTTTGCTTGTACGGCTTGATGCCGCCGCCCGAGACCTCGGCGCGCGTCAGCGCGGACTGTGTCCCCTGCCGCCTGTTCGCGAGGTGGTTCTTCACCGCCTCGAACATGGCGTTCTTGTTCGGCTCGACGCCGAATACCGCGTCGGAGAGTTCGGTTTCGCCGACGACTGCGCCCGACATGGCGTAAAGTTTTACGGTTGGCATAATTCTCTCCTCTCCTTACGCGTTTTTGACGCTGTTTTTAATGTAAACGAGGCTGCCCTTCGCACCGGGAACCGCGCCCCGCACCGCGATGAGGTTCAACTCCGCGTCGACCTTAACAACATCAAGATTCTGGACCGTGACCTGCTCGGCTCCCATGTGACCCGCGCCGATCTTACCTTTGAAAATGCGGCTCGGCGTGCTGTTCGCGCCCATAGAACCCGCGTGACGGTGGACAGGTCCGCCGCCGTGGCTGGTCGGTGTGCGCTGTGCGCCGTAGCGTTTGATAACGCCCGCGAAGCCCTTGCCCTTGCTCGTTCCCGTGATGTCAACGCGATCACCCTCCGCGAACGTGTCCGCGAGGATTGTGTCGCCGACGGCGAGTGTCGACTCTTCGAGTTTGAACTCTTTGAGGTGGCGGAATGAGTCAACTCCGCTCTTTTTGAGGTGTCCAAGCTCCGGCTTTGTGAGCTTGCGGTCGGGTACGATGTCGTATCCGAACTGTACCGCGGCGTAACCGTCGCTCTCGGCGGTTTTCACTCGCACGACGACGTTCGGTCCCGCCTCGATGACGGTGACGGGAATGACCTTGCCCGCCTCGTCGAAAATCTGCGTCATGCCGACTTTCTTGCCGATGATTGCCTTCTTCACTGGCTGGCTGTTCTCCTTAATATAGGTTATTGGTTGGGTGTTGCCCCAACGTGACCGCGAAATAACGCCGTATTTACAGCTTTATTTCAATCTCTACCCCTGCGGGGAGTTCGAGACTCATGAGCGACTCGACGGTTTTCTGCGTGGGGTTCAGAATGTCGATCAGACGCTTGTGCGTCAGACGCTCGAACTGCTCGCGCGAGTCCTTGTACTTGTGTACCGCGCGCAAAACCGTGATGATTTCGCGGCGCGTCGGCAGCGGAATCGGTCCCGAGACGCGCGCACCCGTGCGCTTTGCCGTCTCGACGATGGTTCCCGCCGCGAGGTCGATGAGCTGGTGGTCGTACGCTTTAAGGCGTATGCGGATGGTTTTGGCTGCTGCCATAGATTCCTCCTGAAATGTCGGTGACGCGCGGTAAAGGCGCGCGCATACCGCTTAAAATTTGCCGTCGGAACCGTCGAGAATTTGACCACTGCGTCGTGCGTATCATTCCGTTTCCCAATAAACGCCGCCGCAGCGGACTGCACCGCGATGTGCGGCGGGGTTTGGTTACGGCGATATACGAAATCGCGCAAGTGCTGCAAACACTCGTTCGCCCGATTGTCGGACTGCTCCCCGTGAGTTACCGAGCGCGCTTGGCGGGCGGCTCGCAATCTCCCTGGATCCTCGCTTCACGTGATTTTGGGCGCAAAAACCCCCAAAATGGACGCTCGGGCAGTATATCACATGGCGAGGGCAATGTCAACACCTTTTTTCGGATTTTATGCAGAAAATTTTGTGGCGGGGCGACAACGGGCAGGAGCGTGGACGGGAACAGGACGAGGGGCAAACCCCCGCCGCTTGCGAGCGGCA
>JAISJJ010000024.1 GCA_031261585.1 Oscillospiraceae bacterium | reverse complement strand
GAACCACCGTCCAACCCCTGCCCCCTTTCGGAAAGGGGGTGCCGTCCGCAGACGGCGGGGGTTTGCTCCCCCGCAACGCTCGCCGTCAATTGCCTTTACTACCGACAACAAAAGCGGACGGGTACCCGTCCGCTTTTCGTATTCGGTTGTCGCGAAAATTCTATGCGTTGGTTTCGGGTTCTTCCTCTGAATCCTCGTCATCGCTGTTGATAAACATATCCTCTGTCGCCTGTTGCGCCAATTTGAGCTTTTCCGTGATGACGACAAGCGCGCCCGTGGTCGCCTCCAACGCTTCCAGTGCCGTCGCCATTCGCCCCGACAAATGGTAGTACATCGCCTTATAGTCAGGCATAAAAACTCCTTTTCCGATCAGTTCTCCGCTGCGGTGCCGCTAATCCGCGAGTGATTTGTACCCCTCGAACAGTTCCGCTTCCTTGTCGAACAGTTCCTCTATTGTCCACGGTTCCGCCGCCTGTTTGAACAGCATCTTCGCCGAGGTCGGGTCTTGGAAGCGGTTGATCATGTTGCCCATGACCATGAACACCGCGCCTGAGACCTTTTCGGACTGCGGCGACGCGAGGTACGTGACGAACGGCGCGACATGCTCGGGTCCGGGCAGTTCGCCCATCTCCATGTACGTTCTGCCCTCGGCGATTATGCCGCGGTCGTGCGTGAGTTTTGCGGCTTCAAGCTCGTAGCTCGCGCGTGTCGCGGCGGCGGGCGCGAAACAGTTGACTGTGATGCCCTGCGGACGCAACTCGATTGCGGCGGCACGGGTCAAGCCGATGACACCCGCGTTTGCGGCGCAATACTCGGCGTGTGTCAGCGTGTCGCCCATGAACGCGGGCGACGCGCACAGGATTATGCGTCCCGACTTCTGCGCTTTCATGTACGGCACGGCATATTTAATAGTGTGCCAGTAACCGCGCGGTTTCACGCCGTTCACGCGATCCCACAGTTCGTCGGTGATGTCCTCGATCGGCGAGAAACCGAAGCCGCCCGCGACGTTGCACAGTATGTCGATGCGCCCGTAGGTCTCGACGGTGAAGTCGATGAGCTTTTTCGCGTCCTCGAGCTTCGTGATGTCTGCGTAGCACGGTGTCGCCTCGCCGCCGAGAGCCTTGATCTGCGCGGCGGTGGACTCCGCGTCGCCCGATGTGTCCGCGTAACCCTTGTCAAACCACTCTTTTTTCTCGTCCGACAACTTCGCGAGCTGCTCGGGTGAGACCATGCTCGGAGCGGAACCGCCGGGTTTGCGGTTGTTTGTGATGACTTTCGCGCCCTGTTCGGCGAACATCAGCGCGATGGAACGCCCGATACCCTGCCCCGAACCTGTGACTACGGCAACTTTGCCTTTCAGCACTTCGCCCATGTTGATACTCCTTTTATGAAGTGTATTTTGGACATTATAACATGCGCAGAACAGATTTGCAACGGAAATTTTAACGGAAAGCGCAACCACGCGCGAATCACGATTGAACGCCCGAGCAAACCGCAACAGGGCGACCACACAGGGTCGCCCCTACACAAACCGTGAGACTTGCACAAAAACCAAGACCCTGAATCAACAAGCAAAGACGGGAGCCACGCACCCGCGCAACCCCCGTCCAATCCCCGTAACTGTTAACTGTTAATTGTTCATTGTTAATTGCTCACAGCCATTCGCCGTACTTTTTCACGTACACCGACTTGATGAACTGCGTGGACAGCAGATACGCGACGAGCAGCAGCGCGAGCCACGGCACGAACGTGAGCGGGAGCCGCGACATTTCAAGCCCCGTCGAGAGACCCGTGAACCCGATCACGAGCGCGACAATGGTGACGAGCAGCGTCGAGATCAACAGAGCGAACGACGGTTTACTCTGCACGAACGGGAATTTCCGCGTGCGTATCATGTGTATGACGAGCACCTGCGACACGGTGCCGAACACGAACCAGCCGCACTGGAACAGCGGCGACAGCAGCGTCGTGTTCGCGCCGATGGCTTTCCACATTATCAGGAAGCACAGAATGTCGAAGATTGAGCTGAGCGGTCCCATGAACATCATGAACGAACGAATCGACTTCGTCTCCCAGCGGCGCGGTTTTTTCAGGTATTCCTTGTCAACGCTGTCGAACGGGATACCCATTTGCGAGAAGTCGCACAGCAGATTCTGCGTCAGAATCTGCACGGGCAGCATGGGCAGGAACGGCAGGAAGATGCTCGCTATCAGCACTGAAATCATGTTGCCGAAGTTGCCGCTCGCCGCCATTTTGATGTACTTGACAATGTTGCCGAACGTGCGCCGACCCTCCATCACGCCCTGTTCGAGCACCATGAGATCCTTTTTCAACAGTATGATGTCGGCGGTCTCTTTCGCGATATCGACCGCGCTGTCGACCGAGATACCGACGTCAGCCTGATGCAGCGGCGGCGCGTCGTTGATGCCGTCACCCATGTAGCCGACCGTGTGACCCGCGGCTTGGAACGCGCGGACGACGCGCTCTTTCTGCGCGGGGCTGAGTTTTGCGAACAGGTCGCACGTCTCAATCGCGGTGCCGAGTTCGTCGGCGTTCATCGCGTCCACGTCGCGCCCCGTGAGATAGCGCGAGGTGTTCACGCCGACCTTGCCGCAGACCTTGACCGCCACGCCCTCGCTGTCGCCCGTGAGCACGACGGTGCGGACGCCGTGTTCACGCAGCGCGTTGATCGCGGTTTTCGCGCTCTCTTTCGGCGGGTCGAGGAAGCCCACGAAACCGAGCAGCACCATGTCGCGCTCGTCCTGAACACCGAACGCGCCGCTCGCGGGTACCTCGTTCTTCTGCGCGACGGCGAGCATACGCAACCCGTCCGAGTTGTGCGTCTCATACGTGCGCACGGCGATTTTGCGCGCCGCGTCGTCGAGCGGCTGAATCGTGCCGTTCATGTCGATGAGCGAGCAAATCGCGAGAATCTCCTCGACGGCACCCTTTGTGATGAGCTGACGCTTGCCGTTTTTATCCTCCAACACGACGCTCATGCGGCGGCGCGCGAAGTCGAACGGTATCTCGTCCACACGCGTGTACGCGTCGAGCAGACTTTCAAGCCCGTTTTCCGACGCGCGCTTGATAATCGCGAGATCGATGAGGTTTTTCAGCCCCGTCTGGTAGTAGCTGTTCAGGTACGCGTGGCGCAGGACGCGTTTGTCGTCCTCACCGTGCGGATTCATGTATTTTTCGAGGATTATCTTGTCCTCGGTGAGCGTTCCCGTCTTGTCGGTGCAGAGAATATCCATCTCGCCGAACGTCTGTATCGCGCCGAGCGTCTTGACGATGACCTTGTGCTTCGACATGGACACCGCGCCTTTGGCGAGCGTCGAGGTCATGATGACGGGCAGCATCTCGGGCGTTAAACCGACCGCGATGGAGATCGCGAACAGCAGCGCGCCCGTCCAGTCGTGTTTCGTGAAGCCGTTTACGATCAGCACGACGGGTACCATGAGCAGCATGAGACGTATCAGCAGACGGCTCACCGAGTCCACGCCGCGCTCGAAGCTGTTCTTCGCGCGGTCGCCCGACAGCGACTTCGCCATCGCGCCGAAATACGTGTCGTTGCCCGTCGCCAGCACGAGCGCGTGGGAACTGCCGCTGACGACGTTGGAGCCCATGAAGCCGATGTTCGCGAGGTCGGTCAGCGCGAAATGCGCGTCGTTGCGCACGTCGCTGAACTTCTCGACGGGCGCGGACTCCCCCGTCAAGGCAGCCTGCGCGACGAACGTGTCCTTCGTCGTGAGAAAGCGCACGTCGGCGGGGATCATGTCGCCCGCGGAGAGACGCACGATGTCGCCGGGGACGATCTCGTCCATCGGAATCTCGACCATCTTGCCGTCGCGCCGCACGTCCGCCTTGTTCGATATAAGTTGCGACAGACGCTCCGCCGCCTTGCCCGAACGTCGGTTCTGCACAAACGCCACGAGACTGGACAGCAGCACGAGCGACAGTATGATGATTATCGTAGTATAATCGGGTTTAGCAGAGTAAATAACGTCAGTGACGTAAGATATTGCGGCTATAACAATCAAAACTATGTTGAACGGGTTGACTACCGCCTCGCGCAACTGGGTCAAAACGGTGTTGCGGTTGTCGGTGGTGATCGCGTTCGGACCGTACTCGTCCTGAAGCGTCTCGACCTGCTCCTCCGTCAGTCCGTCGCGCGTGACCTCGAACTCCTCGTACAGTTCGTCGATGTTACGCGCCGCGAAATTGCGGATTTTCGCCTCGCTGCCGCTCTTGTTCTTCTGAATCTGTTTGGATTCACGTGCTTTTCCGAAAAAGTTCATACGAAATCAGTCCTTTCCCTCAGCGGTCACAGTGACCGCCGCCGCCGAAGCGACGTTCCCCGTCGTCTTTATCTGAGCGGGGATTTTTAAGATAGGCAACAAAAAATGCCGCCGTTTTCAGACGGCGACAAATCACGGAAAAGCGACCGATTACTCAGACAAGCAAACGGACTGCAATCCCGATATTCATGCCGACTGTGCTGTGTATCGCGTTGGTCTGCGTACTTCGTGGGTTGCCGTCCAAGATTTACTCACTTCCTTGTAAAAGTATTATATGCATAATACCACGTTTGGGCAGTCAAGTCAAGCCTTTTTTGATGGGGTGTGTGGATACATTGCGTTGATAATTATCGGCACCACAATTTTTGATTCGCGTTGTCGTAGGGGCGGGTCTTGACCCGCCCGTTGTCCGCGTGATGCAGCGGCGGGTCGGTCAAGACCGACCCCTACATTAGATTTGCGCTCTTACCAATCCGTTAGCGTCATTTGTCCACACCTTTGATTTTACACAGATTTTACACAACGGTGCGCTCGCGCTATACAATCGCGTACTATTATTTGCGCAATGACTGACCGAAGGGGTGATACGCGCTTGAAAAAAATAATCGCCGTCCTGCTCGCCGTGTGCGCAACGGTGCTCACGGGGTGCGGCGGCGCGGGGTTCGATGCGGACAGGGCAATCAGTGTCGTCTCGCGCGAGGACGGTTCGGGTACGCGCGGCGCGTTCATCGAGCTGTTCGGCATCGAGTACAAGGGTGCGGACGGCACACGGCGCGACATGACGACGAAAGAGACGATCACCGCCATGCGCACGGACATCATGCTCACGAACATCACGGGCGACAGGTACGCCATAGGCTACGTCTCGCTCGGGTCGATGAACGCCTCGGTCAAAGCCGTCGCGGTGGACGGCGTACAGGCGACGCCCGAGACCGTGAAAAACGGCACATACGTCGTGACGCGCCCGTTCCTCATCGCGACAAAGGGCGCGCCGAGCGGTGTCGCGGCGGATTTCATCGCGTTCATACTCTCGGCGGAGGGGCAGACTATCGCCGCCGACACCTACATCGCGGCGGACGACAACGCCGCGCCGTACACAGGCGGAGGAACATCGGGGCGCATCGTCATTGTCGGTTCGTCGTCCGTCACGCCGCTCATGGAGAAACTGCGCGAGGGGTATATCGCGGTGAATCCGAGCGCGGTGATCGAGATTCAGCAGAGCGATTCTTCGTCGGGCATGGCGGCGGCGATAAACGGCACGTGCGACATCGGCATGTCGAGCCGCGAACTGAAAGACGGCGAACTCGCGCAACTCACGCCGATACGTATCGCGCTCGACGGTATCGTCCTCGCCGTGAACAACGCGAACCCGATAGAAAACCTGACGCGAGAGCAGGTGCGCGCGATTTTCACAGGTGAGACGGTGACATGGAGTGACATTATATAATGAGTAAGCAAAACATCATCAAATTGCGCGAAAAACTCATGAGCGCGGTATTTCTCGTCGCCGCGCTCGCGTCGATACTCGCGGTCGGGCTGATATGCTTCTTCCTGCTCGTGAACGGACTGCCCGCGATGGGAGAGATCGGCGTGTTCAAGTTTCTGCTCGGGCGTGAGTGGTCGCCGACGGATATCCCGCCCGTGTTCGGTATCCTGCCGATGATCGTCGGCAGTCTGTACGTCACGGCGGGCGCGATTATCATCGGGGTGCCGATAGGGGTTCTGACCGCCGTATTTCTCGCGCGGGTCTGCCCGAAACGGCTGTACAAGCTGCTGAAACCCGGCGTCGATCTGATGGCGGGCATACCATCCGTCGTGTACGGGTTCTTCGCGATGGCGGTGATCGTGCCGCTCACGGGCAGCAGTATGCTGACGGCGAGTATCCTGCTCGGCGTGATGATTCTGCCGACGATAATCGGTCTCGCGGAGAGCGCGCTGAGAGCCGTTCCCGAGCAGTATTACGAGGGCGCGCTCGCGCTCGGCGCGGGACACTACCGCAGCGTGTTCTTTATCGTCCTGCCCGCCGCGAAATCGGGGATTCTCACGGCGGCGGTACTCGGTATCGGGCGTGCGATAGGCGAGACGATGGCGGTCGTCATGGTCGCGGGCAATCAGGCGCGTATGCCCGTGTCGCTGCTGAAAGGTGTGCGCACGATGACGGCGAACATCGTCATCGAGATGGGCTACGCGGGTGAACTGCACCGTCAGGCGTTGATTGCGACGGGTGTCGTGCTGCTTTTATTTATCTTAATCATAAATTTGAGCTTATCCGCGCTTAAAAATAGGTCAAAGCAGTAAAAACTAATAGTGGGTGAAACCGTGAAAACTAAGAAGAAAGCGTTTGAAAGAGTGATGCAGTCGGCGACATGGGCGGCGGCTGTAATCACAATCGGGGTTCTCGTGCTGATCGTCGGGTTCGTCCTCGTGCGCGGTGTGCCGCACCTGAAACCGTCGCTGTTCGCGCTGCGGTACACGAGCGACAACGTGTCGCTCATGCCCGCGCTGATCTCGACGGTGATCATGACGGCGGCGGCACTCATCATCGCGGTGCCGCTCGGCGTGTTCGCCGCGATCTACCTCGCGGAGTACGCGAGACGGGGCAACCGCGTCGTCGCCGTCATTCGCATGACGACGGAGACGCTGTCGGGCATACCGTCGATCGTGTACGGGCTGTTCGGCGGGCTGTTCTTCGTCGTCGCGCTCGGTTGGGGGTACTCCGTACTCGCGGGGGCGTTCACGCTGTCGATCATGATTCTGCCGCTCGTCATGCGCTCGTCGGAGGAGGCGTTGAACGCCGTACCCGACATGTACCGCGAGGGCGCGTTCGGACTGGGCGCGGGCAAACTGCGCACGGTGTTCCGCATCGTACTGCCCGCCGCGATGCGTGGGATTCTCGCGGGCGTGATACTCGCGGTCGGGCGCATCGTCGGTGAGACCGCCGCGCTGATATACACGGCGGGAACCGTCGCGCAGGTGCCGTCAAACCCGTTGCAGTCGGCGCGCACATTGTCGGTACACATGTACTCGCTGTCGAGCGAGGGGCTGCACACGGACGAGGGGTACGCCACGGCGGTCGTCCTGCTCGTCCTCGTGGTCGTGATAAACGCCGTATCCGCGAGAATCGCGAAACGGCTGGGCGGAGGAGATAAGTGATGAATTGCTTTGAGATCAAGGACTTGAACCTGCATTACGGCACGTTTCAGGCGTTGCACCATATAAATATGGATATCGCGGCGGGCGAGATCACGGCGTTCATCGGTCCGTCAGGGTGCGGAAAATCCACGCTGCTGAAAACGCTGAACCGCATGAACGACCTCGTGGAGGGGTGCAAGATCACGGGGAGCGTGACGCTGTACGGCGAGGATATCTACGCGGCGTCGGACGTGAATCTGCTGAGAAAGCGCGTCGGCATGGTGTTTCAGCGGTCAAATCCGTTCCCGATGAGCATCTACGACAACATCGCGTTCGGTCCGAGGACGCACGGCGTGAAATCGCGGCTCGAACTCGACCGCATCGTCGAGGAATCGTTGCGCGCCGCCGCGATATGGGACGAGGTCAAGGACAGGCTGAAAAAATCCGCGCTGAGCCTGTCGGGCGGACAACAACAGCGCATGTGTATAGCGCGCGCGCTCGCGGTGTCGCCCGAGGTGCTGCTGATGGACGAGCCGACGAGCGCGCTCGACCCGATATCCACAGAAAAAATTGAAGAATTGTTGCTGACAGTGCGCGAAAAGTATAGTATAATCATCGTGACACATAACATGCAGCAGGCGGCGCGCGTCAGCGACAAGACGGCGTTCTTCCTCACGGGCGAGGTCGTCGAGCACGACAGCACGGAGACGATATTCGCGATGCCGCACGACCAACGGACAGAGGACTATATAACGGGGAGGTTCGGATAATGGCACGTTCGCGTTTTGACGAAAAGTTGGCGGAGTTGAACAACATGCTCATCGAGATGGGCGCGCTCATCGAGTACGCTATCGCGCGGGCTACGAAAGCACTCGAAGAGCAGGACACCGCGACCGCGCGTGAGATCATCGCGGGCGACAGCGTGGTCAACGATAAGGAGAAGGAGATTGAGAGCCTGTGCCTGAAACTTCTGCTGTACCAACAGCCCGTGGCGCGTGACCTGCGGCAGATATCCACCGCGTTGAAGATGATCACGGACATGGAGCGCATCGGCGACCACGCGCAGGACATCTCGGAGTTGACGCTGCTGCTCGCCGATCAGGAATACATCATGAACCTCGAACGCATACCGAGAATGGCGGAGGCGACGATTAAGATGGTGACGGACAGCATCGACGCGTTCGTCAAAAAAGACCTCGAACTCGCGCACTCCGTGATAGATTACGACGACGTGGTGGACGAACTGTTCATAGCCGTGAGAAAAGACCTCATCGCGCTCGTCCACGAGAACCCCGAGAACGGCGAACAGGGCTTCGACCTCATGCAAATCGCGAAATACTACGAGCGCATCGGCGACCACGCCGTAAACATAGCGGAGTGGGTCATATTCTCGATCACGGGCGTGCATAAGGACACGAGAGTGCTTTGACAATTAACAGTTAACAATTAACAAGGGACTTGACACCGAGCAAAAGAAGTAGTATACTTCAAAGTGAGGTGTCGCATGGCAAACAAGTATTTCAAGAGTTCTAAACTTTCAGAGGCGAAAGCGCGGGAG